>JAJZCF010000139.1 GCA_021846265.1 Actinomycetes bacterium
AGGGAGACCGAGTCGATGGCCGATGGGTCAGACGCAGTTTCGGACTGGCCGCTACTGAATGCGATGCTTGGAGTCGCGGGAGGTGCGACTTGGGTCTCGATACACCACGGTGGAGGTGTCGGGATGGGGTACTCTCAACACTCGGGGATTGTGATCGTTTGTGACGGTAGTGACGCGGCGAGAAGACGGATTGAAAGGGTGTTGTTCAACGATCCAGCTACCGGGGTTATGCGCCATGCCGACGCCGGTTATCCGACAGCGATTGAGGCGGCAAAAAAGGTCGGCCTAAACCTTCCGATGCTAGGGCTGGGCTAGATGTCGAGCGACCCAAAGGGCTTGATCCTTAGAGACTGCAACGTCTTGGACACCGATTTTAACGGTCGGTTCGTAATCCAAAAAGACGCCGAGATTGCCATCAAGAAAGGCGTGATTGAGGCGGTTGGTCCTAGGGGAAGCTTGGTTGGAGCATCGATGGACTACGAGGTGCTTTCCTGCGACTCGGCCTGGGTAACCCCGGGGCTGATCGATTGTCATACCCACCTCGTCTACGGGGGAAATCGAATCGACGAATACCAGGCAAGGCTCGGAGGGGGCAGTTACCTTTCAATGAACGAAGCTGGGGGCGGGATATACCAAACCGTCGAATCTACTAGGGCGGCGAGCCACGGCGAGCTAGTGAAGCTCGCTAAATTCCGCCTTCGGCAGATGGCGAGGAATGGCACGACCTCTCTCGAAATAAAGTCGGGCTACGGTCTCGATCTAGCATCAGAGGCCAAGATGTTGAGGGTAGCGAGAGAACTGGACGGTTTTCTGGGCATCAGCGTCAAGACGACCTTTCTAGGTGCTCACGTCGTCCCTAAGGAGTTTTTGAACCGAGGAGATGAATACGTTGACTACCTTGTCGAGGAGGTACTTCCCGAACTCAATAGCCTCGGTTTAATAGACGCGGTTGACGGCTTTTGCGAGACGATTGCCTTTTCCCCTGAGCAGCTGAAGACCCTTTACGGTCGTGCTAAATCACTTGGGATAGCTGTCAAGGGTCACGTCGAGCAGCTCTCCAACTCCTCTGGTGCGTCTGTGCTGGCGAGCTTTGACGCACTAAGCGCCGACCATCTCGAATATGTCGATGAAAAGGGGATTCAGGATCTAGCAAAGCGAGGCGTGGTAGCGGTCTTGTTGCCCGGCGCTTACTACTTTTTGTCTGAGAAGACCCGCCCACCAGTCGAAGTGATGAGGATGCACTCGTTGGAAATGGCCATTGCGACGGATGCAAACCCTGGGACTTCACCTCTCTATTCGCTCCTTTTGGCGATGAACATGGCGACGGTGCTATTTGGGCTCAGCCCCCAAGAGGCGCTTCGAGGTACCACAGCCAATGCAGCCAAAGCTCTCGGCTATAGAGATCGAGGCCGAATCGAGGCCGGATTGAGGGCAGATCTATGCGTGTGGCAAATAGACCATCCTGCGGAACTTTCCTATTATCTAGGACTTTCACCACTTATCTACCGAATTACAAACGGAGTTATCAGAGATGCTCAGGCCGACGAATAGTACCGAAATGGTCCTTCGGGATGATTCAATAGAAGGGGCCGCTGCACTTCGAGTCCATCAGGTGATCTCTGCTTATGGCGACGAGGCAGCGAATGGATCGTCGGTGTTAATTGGCTTCTGTTCCGATCTTGGAGTGATTGCGAATTCGGGCAGGCCCGGTGCCAAAGCAGCACCTATAGCACTGAGAAAGCAGCTCTACAATTTTGCATATTTCGGCCCTAGACCCCTTTTAGACATGGGGGATGTAATCGCCAACGAAGATTCAGACTTGGCCTTGATGCAGGGGGAGCTGTCAGGTGCGGTCCTACGAGTGATGACCAATGGCGGACGTCCGGTGGTCATCGGAGGGGGACACGAAGTCGCTTGGGGGACTTGGGGAGGGATCAGAGCGCACCTTGGGGAGGATCAACTCAGATCAAAAAGGGTGGCGGTCGTCAACCTAGATGCCCATTTCGACATCAGGTCTACCCCCATACCCTCTTCTGGGTCTCCTTTTTTCCAGATCGCAACCTCTTTGAGGGATGAAAAAATCGATTTCAACTACATCTGTCTCGGAGTATCCGAGGTCGCCAACACTGGAGTGCTTTTTCAGAGGGCAGACCAGTGGGGGGTTGAATACGTGCTGGATAGGGAGTTGCAAAACTACGACGATTCTCTGATTAGCGATATTTTGGGCCGGTTTGACCTTATCTATCTGAGTGTCGATTTTGACGTTTTACCTCCCTGGTCAATGGGCGCCGTTTCGGCTCCTTCGACGATGGGGGTACCGCTGGACGTGGTCGAAGAACTAATCGAGACTTTTGTGGCTTCGCAAAAGGTAATTGCGATCGATTTCGCCGAGTTCAATCCCAATTTCGATCAGGAATCGCTCTATGCGCGACCGGCCTCGCGGCTAATTATGGCTGCGCTAAGGTAGCTATCCTTTAGCATCCGCCTGGCGGACCGAGGGTCCCGACCCCGATCGCCGGACTGTCTATATATCCGATGTTCGATGGTCTTGAAATTGCTCCGAGGTGCACAACGTAGTACTCGCCCCGGTAGGAGATTAGCGAGATGACACCAATCGAGCGCGTGATCCCTCCGACCTTGTAAAGGAGCCTAACCCCCGGCAGGTGCCAATATCCGAGCTTGTTGTAGCAGGTATTAGGGAGGACCCAGTTTGCATACGATGCATCCGCCCGAAATCCGACATAGGTTGTTTGTCCCTGGGAAGCAAACAGGGCATGTGCCGCTTCGACATCCAGTGCGAAGTGCTGGAGGAGGCGATTCGCATAGTCGAAGGAGTTGTTGGAAAGCCCCTTTATCTGTCTGTAGGAGTCGAGGGTGAGATAACTACCTAGCGCCGTGGTTATGGAGTCCGAAGCGATTCCGGTGTACAACTCCTGCATCCTAAGGGCCAACGATTTTGAGGACAGCGAAGGTTTCTGATTTGTCTGGGGAAGTTCGCCTGGGTCGGTCGTGGTTGTTGTTGGTGCCAAAGTCGCCTGGGTCGTGGAGCTTGTCTCCAATTGAGTGGTCCGGGTAGTTAGTGCACTGCTGCTCGACGTGGTTGGTGCTGCTTTACCACCGAAGAGAAAGTATCCAAACAGGAGGCCGACTGCAAGTACAGATAGCAGCAGCGTAACTATCGCACGCAGTGAGAAGGTTTTTTGGTATCTTGGCAAGTCCTAGCCCCTCAAATATTTGATCTTACTTTTTCTAAGGCGGAACCACCTCGCAGTAGTTCCTTTATTTTTGCCGAGTTCAATTTGTCGAGTTTAGGATACCAAGGCAATAACAACATTTTCTGAGCACTTGGATCCTCCTCAAGTTTTGATCTGGAGCCTCTTCACCTCATACCCTCTTGAGTGGACCAGACCGCTCGAAGATAGCAGGATTTTAAATCCGCTTTTCGGATTGGTATCGTCGGACGTCGCTTCGGTAATAATGCCATGACCGATTGGCATGGCTCAGGCGAAGTCGAGTTGTTGGATAACTCCGCTGACCACAAGTGGCTTCGGACCCAGCGACCCAATACCATTAACCGGGCCAGGATCCCACTATTTGGTCAAAGAGCATCCGTAGGCGTAATAGACCAAAAAGTGTTCGAGTCCCCGATAGTGCCTCGTCGGAGGAAATCGGCAAAATCATCCTCAGGGCTGCTTAAACTGCCATACCGGCAAGCTTGCGAATCACTCGCCATCCGCCGATAGCCCTGAAAAATACAAGTTTCAGTAACCAAAATACGACCAGCACCACTAGGCCAATAATCGTTGACGCTGTTCAGCTAGACCGGTGGTCTCTACTACATCATCTTCGATATGGCGAGGGACTATCTTTGTCACTACCTCTATCGCGACACGCTCCTTTAGTCTCGCTTGACCTCGTAATTCTTGTTGTCCAACTCGTGTCATGGGACCATAACAACACACTTGTATCGCCAAGTGGATGGAATCGGTCCCCGGCCGGGAACTTCCGTGGTCAGAAAGCCCAAATCCGGACCATAGACTGATGCCAACTCCTGACGTCAGTTGTTGCACTTGGGAAGGACCCGTCTTATGCAAGACGGAGGAACCAAACGAGGCCGTTTCAGAGGTCGGTTTTGACAAGCGCACCCAGCTCTGATGGCAATGGAGATTCGCGGAACGAATGCGGATTTTGGAAAAGTAGTGACTGACGGCTTAGCCAGTGAATGGATGAAGATGAATGACACTTATCGATTAGCAGGTCAGACGGTTCGACGCATCGGATTCGGAGCCATGCAGCTCCCCGGGCCAGGTGTGCTCGGCCCGCCGAAAGATCGAGATCAGGCCTTGCGAGTGTTGCGCCGTTCGATCGAACTGGGAGTCAACCATATTGACACAGCGCAGTTCTACGGCCCCGATGTCGCCAACGACCTTATCCGCGAAGCGCTACATCCCTATCCGAGTGAACTTGCCCTGGTGTCAAAGGTTGGGGCTCGCAGGAGTGCTCAAGGGGATTGGCTGCCTGCACAGACTCCGGCCGAGTTGCGCTCCGATGTCGAGGAAAACCTGCGAAGTCTTCGAATAGACCAGTTGACGGTGGTCAATCTGCGCCGGCATGAAGTGGATGGAGAGGCGAATGTACCCCTTGAGGATCAGCTTGCCGAGATGATTGCGCTTCGCGATGAGGGCAAGATAGCGGGGATTGGACTTTCAACTATCACTCTGGAGCAGTTAGAAACTGCCCTCGCCGTCACCGAGGTTGCATGCGTGCAGAATGCTTTCAGCCTGGTAGATCAACGGGATACTCCGGTTCTAGAGCGCTGCATTTCCGAGGGTATCGCCTATGTTCCCTACTTTCCTTTGGGGTCTGCCTTCCCTCACTTTCCCAAGGTGGTAGACCAGCCTGCTGTTCGAGTGGTTGGAGAACGCCGTGGAATCAGCCCCGCCCAAGTTGGCCTAGCGTGGTTGCTTGGAAAGGCTGAGAATGTCCTTTTGATCCCTGGCACCTCTTCACTGGGGCACCTCGAAGAGAATATGGCGGCGGCGAAGGTGAAGCTTACCGACCAAGATCAGGCTGAGCTGGCCAAGATCTCTTGATGCGGGTGGGTAGCCGGGCGGGTTTTG
>JAJZCF010000013.1 GCA_021846265.1 Actinomycetes bacterium
GTCACTGGTTCAGGTTAGCTGCGACATCAAGACACCAGGAGCCGCTTGTTCCACAGGTAGATTCCACCGTTAGCGGTGTCGGCTATCAAGAAGTCGAAGAGGTTCCACGTTTTGTTCACCCCTTGAATCCAAGCACACCTATCGAATTTAAGACTGTACGAGCATTTTGGATTCAAGCGCTCGGGTTTAGTGCACGCTCATTTGCCTGTGACCAAAACGTGATCGTTGGTCTGTTGACGATAGTATTTCGCTGTCACGAGCGAGTCACGAGGTAGGCTTTTGGTTGCATTTTGGGTGGAGGGCATCTTCATCAAGATTTGGCATTAAGGCGGATGGATGAATATTTTGGTGACTGGTGGGGCTGGGTTTATCGGTTCGAACTTTGTCCGATACTGGCTGGCTCACCATCCAAACGACAGCGTAGTGGTACTCGACGCACTTACTTATGCGGGTTATATCGAGTCTCTTGACGACGTTAGGGACAAGATCGACTTCGTACACGCAGACATAGCTGACCTCGAGACGGTGACAAGGACCCTTATGGACAAGGGGACCGAGGTCGTGGTCAACTTTGCGGCCGAATCTCACAACTCTTTGGCGGTGCTGGATCCTCACCGATTTTTTCAGACCAACGTCATCGGAACGCAGCAGATCCTAGAGGCCTCGAGGAGGGCAAAGATAGAGCGCTTTCATCACGTATCTACCTGCGAGGTCTATGGGGATTTGGACCTAGATTCCACCGATGCCTTCAGGGAAGACTCGCCCTATCTCCCAAGGACACCGTACAACGCATCTAAGGCGGGAGCGGATCACGCAGTTCGTGCCTACTACTACACCTACGATCTGCCGATCACCATTACCAACTGCTCGAACAACTATGGACCGTATCAATTTCCCGAAAAGGTCATTCCCCTCTTTGTGACCAATGCGCTTGACGACAAGCCGTTGCCGCTCTATGCATCTACGCAGAACAGAAGGGAGTGGCTGCACGTTTTGGATCATGCCAGCGCTATTGAAGCAGTGCTGGAGAGGGGTAGGGTAGGCGAGACCTACCACGTTGGCTCGGGGATCGAAAAATCCATCGAAGAGATCGCTGATGTTGTGCTTAGCGAATTGAATAAGCCCTTTGAACTCAAGACGATTGTTCCAGACAGACCGTCTCACGACAGAAGGTACCTCCTCGACTCTTCGAAGTTGAGAAATGAGCTATCTTGGCGACCCTCGTATGACTTTGAATCGGGGATCAAAGAGACCGTCAAGTGGTATTCCGACAACAGAGACTGGTGGGAGAGGCTCAAGGAGCGTGCACCGGTGAAGGAAGACAATTGGCAGGTCGATAGATGATGATCAGCGTATTGATAACCGGCGGTAAAGGGCAACTGGGCCTAGAACTAGTCGAGGCATTCTCACGGCGGGTAGTGGTCGAGAAGGTCCACTCCTTAGATATCGACGAGATGGATATAACGTCTCGGGAATCGGTCGGCGAAATTATCGGCTATCTCCAGCCCGACATAATTGTTCACGCTGCGGCGATGACGCAGGTGGATTCGTGTGAAGACGACCCCAATCTCGCCTATCAGATAAATGCTCTCGGGACCCGCTGGGTCTACGAGGCTTCGAGATCGGTTGGCGCCCGGATGTGTTACGTCTCGACCGACTACATCTTTGATGGTACTGCAACAAAGCCTTATACGGAGTGGGACATGCCAAATCCGGTATCCGTCTACGGAAAGTCGAAGCTTGCCGGCGAACGGGAGGTGGGCAACCAGGCTTTGGTGACGAGGACCTCCTGGGTGGTTGGTCGATACGGACAGAATATGGTCAAGACTATCCTTCGCCTTGCAGCTCAAAAGGGTGATCTAAGCTTTGTTGACGACCAGTTTGGCTCGCCGACGGTCGCCCACGACCTGGCCGAAAAGATCGTACAGCTCAGTCTCGATGGACGAATCGGTGTCTACAACGTAACCAATACCGGCGCTACAAGCTGGTATGAACTTGCCAAGTTCGTGCTTGAGACTGCGGGACACGACCCTTCGAGGGTCAAACCCATCTCTTCGGATATGCTTCCAAAGGAGCGCAAGGCACCCCGACCCGCCTATTCGGTGCTGGCGCCTATGGCTCTTGAACTCTCTGGAGCTGGCTGTTTGCCGCATTGGAAAGACTCGGTCGGCTCGCTCGTAAGGTATCTGATTGAGAAGGACTAGCCAGCTTGGCCTCCATTGACGAAGCCGACAGATCAACGACGGCGATAATCGTTGACTACTTTGCTGGTGAGCTTTTATCGCGTGCGATTGACAGCCTTTTTGCCGATGGCGTCGCAAGGGTGGTGGTCGTAGATAACTCCGAAGCCATGGGGTCTTTGGGGTCGCGCTACTATCAAGACCAAAGGGTGGATTTCATATTTGCCGAGAAGAATCTCGGATACGGGGCAGCGGTCAACCGGGCCCTCGTCAAGGTTGATACGCCTTTTGTAATTGTTTCGAATCCAGATATCACCGTCACTCCCGGTACGGTAGCGAAACTGATCGATTCGGCCCTCGATCCCACTGTGGGAATTATCGGGCCCGAGGTTCTCGATGGCGACGGGGTGCGATACCCCTCCTTCAGGAGGTTTCCGTCGTTTATCGATTCGATCGGACATGGAATGTTGGGACAGTTTTTTCCGAACAATCGGTTTTCAGCACACTATAAGTTGCAGGACCTGTACCCAGTTGAGGCGGTAGAGGTGCCATGGATCTCGGGGGCGTTTTTTCTCGCTCGCACCGAAGTCCTAAACTCGCTAGGCGGATTTGACGCAGCATACTTTATGTACTGCGAGGATATCGACCTCTGCTATCGGGCTAGCAGAAGGGGATTTGTGGTTGTCTACCAACCCGAGGCGACTGTGACCCACGCCCAAGGTGAGTCTTCTAAGCTCGCCGCTGTTAGAAGTCTCTACCATCATCACCGCTCGATGTGGATCTACGCAGCGACGCACGAAAGGTCGACCGCAACCCAATGGTTTGGGTTTTTTGGCCTTATCCTGAGGTTTTTCATATTAATCAGCCGAAACAAGTTCCAAAGGATGCGTTTAAGTGCTAGTCAAGTGGACAAGTCCTACTAGGGTGTTGCCGTCATGACTAGGGGTAGTGCTTCAAAGAAGGTCGCCAAGGCGGCCGCAGCGGGAAGAACGAAGAAGATAAGGGGAGAGGTCCCCTTAGGTTTCTATTCCATGCTTTCATTAGTTGTCATTGCTGGCGTAGCGGTGGTCTGGTATTCGCGCTATGAGAGCCAGAACCCTAAGGTCATACCGACCATACAGCCGGCGGTAGGTACCACGTGGAATGTGGCGATTGGGTTCGACGTCTGCGGGAAGGCGTTACCAAACCTGCCAGCTCAGAGCGCCACCAGCAAGCTTGCGCTCTACACAACGGGTAACGGGGTGATAACCATTGCTCCAAAGACTAAGGCTCAGGCGGGTAATGCTGCGACACTCGGGGCGTTTGTCTCGGGTTACAAGGGCCTTACTATCTCAGCGAGCGGTTTTAGCTATCCCGGTAAGGGGAGCTACAGCTCTGCCACGACATGCGGTGGTAAGCCAGCGGTCTACGGCGTCTACAGCTGGTCGAGCTTGCTGTCGACTTCACCGACGAAGATTTTGGATCCGGCGACTCATAAGTTTTCAAACGACGAGCTGATAAGCATTGCGGTATTGCCGAAGGGAACCAAGCCGACCAAGCCGGCGTCTGAAGTTGCGTTGATCAACCAGGCGGCGACCAACACGACGACTACCACTTCTGCGGGATCGGCGACAACGGTGGCCCCAACCACCTCGACGACCAAGGCTTCAACCGCCACTACCAAAGCCCCGGCTAAGAGCACATCTGCCGGGTAAAGTGGCTACCCAAAAAAGGCGCCATTAGACTGGCGGGACGCTACTCGTGGGTCGAATTTAGCCCTCAGCTTCGACCGGAAAGAGGAGGTTTGATGAAGGCTGTCGTATTGGTTGGAGGAGAAGGTTCGCGACTAAGGCCTCTCACCTTGGACACCCCAAAGCAGATGCTCTCGGTCGTAGGGATGACGATGCTTGAAAGGGTCCTTGACCACCTTTACGCCCACGGTATCGATGAGGCCGTTCTTTCCTTAGGCTATCGACCAGACGTCTTCTTGAACGCTTACCCAGATGGCATTGCCAGGGGCGTGAAGCTGAAGTATGCGGTCGAATCCTCTCCATTGGATACCGCTGGAGCTATTAGATTTGCTGTCGAAGAGGCGGGTTTTGATGAGACGATCGTCGTTGTTAACGGCGACGTACTGTCGGACATCAACATTACAGAGCTGGTCGAGTATCATCGCTCAAAGTCCGCCGAGGCCACCATTTCCCTTGTACCGGTCGATAATCCGAGTGCATTCGGCGTCGTACCTTGTGACCAAAATGGTCGTGTTATAGCATTTATAGAGAAGCCGGCCATAGATCAGGCCCCGACAAATATGATCAACGCCGGGGTTTATGTACTGGAACCCAGCGCTGTGGCCAGGGTTGCGCTGGGGGAGCAGGTCTCCATTGAACGCTGGCTATTCCCTAGGTTGGTTGAGGCAAAGTCTCTATATGCTAAGCCCTCCGACGCATACTGGATAGACGCTGGAACTCCTGAAAGCCTGCTTAAGGCTTCTATGGACATCCTCTATGGCAAGCGCATGGTCAGCCAGCGCTCTGAGGGGCTAGCAATGGCGACCGCAGATGCGAATGAAGAATTTGATGATTCGTCGGCAACTTGGTGTTTTATTGCCGAAGGCTCCGTCGTCTCTGAGTCGGCGGTATTGAGGTCCTGCGTGGTTGAGCGGGGGGCGGTCGTATCTAGCGATTGCATCATAAGCTCATCGGTGATAATGGCCGGAGCACAGATCGGAGCGGGAAGCGTCATCGAGGACTCGATCATCGGACAAGACGTTGTTCTGCCCGAAGGGGCAATGGTCCTTGGGGGATCGGTGGTGGCTCGATTCGCAGAACTCAGGCCGGGTTGTCGAATAGTGGGCGAGAGGGTGCCAGCTTGAAACTGGCCAACCGAGTTGTGGTAACCGGCGGTGCTGGATTTATCGGCTCCAACTTGGTGGATCGCCTTTTAGCCGAGGGGTATGCCGTCGATGTCGTTGACGACTTGTCGACCGGATCACTCCTCAACCTGCGCGAAGCTAGAGCGCAGGGCGAGGGGAAGTTCTCTTTTTTCCAAGCCTCGGTGGTCGGGGATGAGTTTCAAGAGATAATCTCGGTTAGACAGCCAAAGTGCATCTTCCACCTAGCCGCCCAAGCTGACGTGCGAAAGTCCATGGCGGATCCGGTGTATGACGCCGAAGTTAATCTTTTGGGATCGATTCGTGTGCTTGACGCAGCTAGAACTAATTCGGTGCAGAAGGTAATTTACGCCGCTTCCGGAGGAACCTTATATGGAGAACTCCCAACCCACCTGGACTGTTTTGCTGAGAGCGATAGGGGTGAGCTGCCCGATTCATTCTACGGAATTTCTAAGGCGCTGGTTCTGGATTATCTAGACGGATATCGCAAGGCATTCGACTTGGAGTACAGTGCCTTGGCGCTGGGGAACGTATATGGCCCAAGGCAAGATCCGAACGGTGAAGCCGGCGTTGTATCGATATTCTTTTCCAAGATGCGCACAGACCAGGCGACGATGATCTTCGGCGATGGAAATCAAACGAGGGATTTTGTCTTCGTTGATGACGTGGTGGACGCATTCGTCCGGGCATTAGACGCCGGCGGAGGGCTCGTTATGAATATTGGGGCAAACGTGGCCACCTCGATTTTGGACCTTCATAAAGTGCAAAGCGAACTTTCTAACTACACTAAGGAACCGGTATTCGCCCCCGCTAGAAGCGGCGAACTAATGCACTCGAGGTTGGATAACACTCTGGCTAGGGTACATCTCGGATGGCAGCCCTGGACGCCACTTGAAGACGGACTGCGCAAGACTCTTGCTTACTTCAAGACCACCCTCGGCTAAGTTACCGAAAGAGGTCTTGGTCTGGACTCCGGATTATCTCCGAAGCTCTTTTTCCCTCGGTGATCCAGCTCGAATCGACACCCCTCACCACTGCTACTGGGATGGAGGTCGCCTTCTTTTTGACGAGATCGGCGGCGGCTGCGATTTCGTCGGCGATACAGACCTCGGTGGCGACTAGCGTCCGTCCGCCAGCGTCCTTAGTTCCTTTGAGATTCACGATTACGTCGAGGCCGGCCGAGCCGATTGCGACATCGGTTACTCCGTTTCGCCAAGCCCGCCCAAAAGTGTCAGAGACGATAACAGCGATTTCAATCCCAATTAGCCCCTTCACCCGTTGCCGTATCCATTGAGCTGATCGGTCGGGATCTACCGGAAGGAGGGTGATCTCTCCCGATTGGTTATTGGATCGATCCACTCCAGCATTGGCGCAGATGAGGCCGTGGTGGGTTTCGGTGATCAAAAGGGTTCCCCTTTGCCTGAGGATCCTCTTCGCCTCGGAAAGTACCGCTCTCTCATAGGCATCCTCGTCGTCTTCGCCTACCTGAACTATTCGGCCCTCCGCTTTGGACACGACCTTCTGGGTCACTACGGCTATGTCGTTGTTGCGAAAATCAAAGTTTTTGACCATCTCAGCTGCGACGTCGTCTCCAGGTCGAATCTCACCAATCCCGGTAATCGGGAAGATCTCAATTTTTTGCATACTGTACCCAAGCGTTTATGGGATAACCCGGGCATCCAGTTGGATGTCGAAAGCGGAGCTAGCGCGGAGTTTCCATTGCCAAGGCCCTGGCGAACTCGACCGTCGCTTTCGCCAAGTTCTCCTCCTTGGCCCTAGTGGTCATCATGGTATCTGTCAGAAGTACTCTATAGCCCAGCTCCCTCAGTTCGCTAATGGCCTCGAAATCTCCTTCATCGACTACGACTCCGGAAGCGAAATTCGTATAGATGCGACACAGGGAAGCAAGAGACGAATCGCCGAGAAGGTCTTTTAGGTTTGACTCAGCGGGACCCTTGATTGCTTTGCCACCGACAATCGGGGAGATGAATACCGTGGAGGACCGTCTTTTGGCGACCGCCTCGGCGATCTCGCCTATCGCCAGAATCGGTTTGATCGAAAGGATCGGGTTGGAGGGTGCGATTATGACGACTTCGGCTTCGAGGATGGAGTCTAAAACCCCGGGTGCTGGGGCTGCGTTCTCGGCACCCCGATAGCTAACCTCGACGACTTTTCCCTGGTGCTTATCCTTGACGAAGTACTCCTGAAAGCTGACCTCGCTGGTCGATCCGTCGTGAGAGACTACGATTCGAGTCCTGACGGGATCATTGGACATCGGGAGTATCTCTATACCCAAGTCTCGTTTGGAGGCTATCTCCGCCGTCACCTGGGCCAGTGTCGCATTTTCGTTGAGTCGGTCGGTTCGGTAGAGATGGGTTCCAAGATCTCGATCTCCGAGGGAAAACCAGCTGTCGCCGCCGAGAGCTGCTAGCTCCCCCATGGCTTTAAATGTCTCGTCTTTCACTCCCCAGCCGAGGGTGTCGTTGGAGAGGCCGGCGAGTGTGTAGGTGACCGTGTCGATGTCTGGCGAAACCGCAAGTGCATGGAATCTATCGTCGTCGCCGGTATTCACTATCGCGACTATGTGTTGATCGGCATGCGAGCCGCGCAGGCCCCTGAGAAACTTGGCAGCACCCACTCCGCCCGATAGTACGCATATCATCCTTAGAGATTAACTTAGTGCGGACAAATTGGGGCAGGTAGGATGTTCTCTCCGCTTGGCAGACTTGGAGGAAGGAATGAAGGTAGCGCTCGAAGCGACGGCACTTCTCGGAGAGAAGAGTGGTGTCGGTCAATTTGTCATGGGCGCAATTTCCGGTCTCAACGCATTGCCAGGAGTAGATTTGTCTGCTTTTGCCGTTACGTGGCGCCGGCGCGGACAGCTGGTTGAGAGATTGCCAAATGGGGTCCGCTCGAGTGGCCTTCCGATGCCGGCGAGACCTTTGAATCGACTATGGAGTTCAATTGATTTTCCGCCAGTTGAGCTATTTCTGGGGAAGATCGACATAGTCCACGGGACGAACTTCGTCGTTCCCCCGACGATCTTTGCCAAGAGAGTTGTTACCGTGCACGACCTGACTCCGTTGAGGTTTCCCGAACTGTGTAGGGCGGAAGTGCTAGTCTTTCCCCGCCTCGTCAAGAGGGCCATCGATCGGGGGGCGATAGTTCATACCCCATCAGAGTTCGTTCGCAGAGAGGTCATAGACCTCTTGGGTGGTGATCCAGATCGAGTAGTTGCGGTAGCACACGGCGTGAGCGAGGTTGCCAAAGACGTCGTCCGCAAACCGCAGAAGGATACCTCTGGTCGATACCTGCTCGCCGTCGGTACGATCGAACCCAGAAAGGACTACGTCACCCTATTGAGGGCTTTCGATAGGGTGGCCGAGTCCCATCCGGAATTGCGACTGGTGATAGCGGGGGGTCGAGGTTGGGGGTTCGAGGAGTTCAAGACCGAACTTGCCAGGACGAAAAACCGTGGTAGGGTCGATTATGTTGGCTACGTGGATGACGCCCGAAGGACCGAGCTGCTGACGGGGGCCTCGGTCTTTGTCTACCCTTCCATCTATGAGGGTTTTGGTTTCCCCCCCCTGGAGGCGATGGCTTCGTCGGTTCCAGTCGTTGCGACTAGGGCGGGTGCAATAGAAGAGGTTGTTGGTGACGCAGCGCTGCTAAGCGAGGTTGGAGATGTTTTGGGCCTCGCCGACGCTATCGATTCGGTTTTGAATGGTCCTGCACTTGGCTCTCGACTGGTAAGTAACGGACAAACCAGGGTCAAGCAATTTACTTGGCAGAGGACCGCTGAAGGACTTTTATCGATCTATCGCCTTTTTGGCGGCTAAATGGTGGACGAATCAAGTGTTTCTAACAGGTGCGCTTTAATGAAAACTCTACTGGTAGTCGAACAGCTCAGGAGGAAGGTCCCGGGCGGAATTGGGACCTATGCGCGATCCATACTCGAATCTTTGGCCAGGATCGAAATCGGGTCGGGAACTGAACTGGAACTCTTTGCATCGCGCTATGGAGAGGCTGGGTCTGATCCACTTTTGGAGTATGGATTTCCGCTTAGCACATCGAAATTACCCCACCTTCTAGCACAGCGCGCTTGGGACCGGGGACTAGACCCCCCGAAGCTGGCCAAAGACGAAGTAATGCACTCATTTTCAATGGGGGGTCCACGTCTTCGGGCAACGTCGAATCGGTCGATCTTCACCATCTACGACACCGCCTGGATAGAGGTCCCAGAAACCTTTCCGAGGCGGGGTCGATCTTGGCACGCCGGGGCATTCGATCATATCCGCAAGAGTGGGTCGCACGTTGTGACGATCTCGGAACGATCAGTTGCCTCCCTCATCCAGGCGGGCATAGAGCCCGATCGACTGACCTTGATACCCCCTGGTTCGGATCACCTTTCGGTGGCGGACAAGGGTGCCACCGAACGCCTTTTGAGCGAACTTGGGGTAGGGTCCACCTTCATCCTGTCCGTCTCCACGTTGGAGCCCCGCAAGAACCTCCAGAGGCTAGTCGAGGGTTTCAGGAGATTTAAGGCACTAAATGCGGAACCCATTGATCTCGTGGTGGTAGGACCAAGGGGCTGGGACAACTCCCGAATCGATCCCATTGCCGACGTGCATATGGTGGGATTGGTATCTCCATCGGTATTGGCCGGCCTGTTGACGAAGGCGGCATCGCTCGTCTATGTTCCCCTTTATGAAGGTTTTGGCCTTCCGGTCTTGGAGGCAAACGTAAGCTGCGTTCCGGTGGTAGCTTCTGACATTCCAGCTTCCGAGGGTTGTGCGCTGATCGTTGACCCACTAGACCCAGATTCGATCGCACACGGGATCGAGAGGTCAATTTTTGACACTCGTCTACGCTCTGAGCTTGTGACATGCGGACTTCTGCGAGCTAATGAGATGACTTGGAGTCGTGCCACCAAAGGCCACCTGGACCTTTGGAAGCGGTTGGGTGCAGAATGAAGTTTTCTATCGACCTCTCAGCTGTCCCAGCTAAACCGGCTGGAGCGGGTAGATACGCAATTGCGCTTGCCTCGGGAATTTGTGGGGCAATGGCCGTATCGGATAGTGCCCTGTTGATCGCTAATTCAAAGGTGGCGACTTTTTGGCAAGGCCTTGCTCCGTGCGCCGAGGTGGTAGCGAGTGTTCCAAGTAACAGGGTTTTGCGGCTGATCTATGAGCAGACCCTCTTTGAGCGGCTTTTGAATAAAAAAAAGGTAGAGGTACACCACGGGATCCACTACACAATGCCAGAGGGTTTCAAGGGGGCAAAAGTAGTCACTGTCCATGATATGACCCTTTTAGAGCATCCCGAGTGGCACGAAAGGTCGAAGGCGATCCTTTTCAAAAGGGCGCTTGTCGTAGCGGCGAAGAGCGCCGACCTTTTAATTTGCCCCTCGAACTTCACAGCAGACAAGCTGCGAAATCTTCTAAACCCAAGGGGCGACGTCGTCGTAATCTATCACGGAGTAGACCAGAGGGGGATAGGTGGAGGTAGTGGATTGTCGCCTAGACTCCCCGAGAAAATTGTTGGTATCCCTTATATTCTCTTCGTCGGTACGATCGAGCCGAGAAAGGACCTGCCAACGCTTTTATCGGCCTTCGAGCGAGTTGGCGAAAAAAACAAGGAGCTGTCCCTGGTGATTGCGGGGCAGGTTGGTTGGAAATCCGCTGAAGTAATCGCTCGTATTGAAGGCAGTCGGCTGAGGGAGCGGATCTTCCGGCTCGATTACGTGGATGAAGCCACCTTGGGAGCCCTATATGCAAAGGCTAGTGCTTTTGTGTACCCGTCATTCGAAGAAGGCTTTGGTTTGCCGGTGCTGGAAGCGATGCGATCTGGGGTTCCGGTTATAACGACAAAGGGGACGTCGATGGCCGAGGTGGCGAGGGGTAGCGCTTTGTTGTTTGAACCAGGTAACTATGAGGAACTTACCGCAGCAATTCAGTCGATAATCGACGGGACGGTATCGAGTGAGAAATTAGTCGCGAAAGGCCTAGAGGTTTCGTCCGACTACACCTGGGAGGCATCAGTAAAGGCTCATTTGGCTGTCTACCGCCTGGCGGCGGAGAGAAATTAGCGGGTAGAGTCACAGGTCAGATGAAGGCGTTAATAACTGGTTTGAACGGATTCGTGGGTGGATGGCTTAGGGACCATCTCGTTGCGGAGGGGGATTTCGTCTTTGGTCTCCCCGACGGTCTCGATATCT
Organism: Actinomycetes bacterium; assembly: GCA_021846265.1. Lineage (GTDB taxonomy): Bacteria > Actinomycetota > Acidimicrobiia > Acidimicrobiales > Acidimicrobiaceae > JABEUN01. The sequence goes on from JAJZCF010000013.1 coordinate 11,270, forward strand.
GTGATCGCAAAGGAATCATGGAGTTCATGAACTCCGTGGAGGTCGATTGGCTTTTTCACTTGGCCGCACTGACCCATGTCGGCCAGAGCTGGCATGATCCCGAAGCATTTTTTCGGGTGAATGTGCTCGGAACTCAGAACGTGACAGAGGCGCTGGCGGGATCAAATCCGAATGCCAAACTGATCTACATCTCGTCGTCAGAAGTCTACGGCCAGAGCTTGGCCGGCAAAAGCGGTGACGAGTACCACCCTATCAAGGAGACGGCGCCGATCCGCCCGGTCACACCCTATGCCGCGAGCAAAGCCGCGGCAGAATATGTCTCCCTTCAGGGAGCTTTCGGGAGGGGACTAGAAGTCATTATCGCCCGTCCATTCAACCATGTGGGACCGGGCCAGGGGGACCAGTTTGTCGTCTCGGGTCTAGCCAAGCGGATCATCGCCGCCGAAATAGAGGGACTGGATTCGATACCCGTTGGCAACTTGGATTCAGAGAGGGACTTTACCGACGTAAGGGATGTCGTGAGGGCCTACAGGTCCCTCGCGGTATCTGGCGATTCTGGGGAAGCTTACAACGTCTGTTCTGGGAGGCCGATTTCGATAGCCGAGATAGCGCAGAACCTCATTCATCTTGCCGGTGGAAGTGTCGCACTAAGACAAGATCCTTCGCTGGTGCGGGCGGTCGAGGTCAAGACGAGTATCGGAGACCGAAGTAAAATTACATCGGAGGTCGGCTGGTTGCCGACTATTTCGATTGATCAGACCCTAGCGGAAATCCTAAGATTTTGGCGAGATCGGCTAAAGGCGATATAGCGCCCCTAGTGCAGGCCTTAGTCGTCTTGTTTACAAAACCGAGACCGAGGACCACGCTACCGACCGCAATGTTTATCAGCTTGTCTAATTCATCGGGGATCAAGTGGTTCGCATTAGCCATGTTGTAGATACTAGCGCGCCTACCATCAGGTGTTGGCAAACACAGCCAATAAGTTGATGGAGATTAATGGCAATACGTCCAGGTCAGCTGGCGTTTGTTGGACTGGTATTCCATTGTAGGTAATTCTACTAATCGACAAAGCTATCCGTCGTGGTAGCCTTTGTTACCTGATGCTTCAAGCTCCATTAGTTGTCACGGTTGTGGTGGCTCATGACCCAGGGGAGTGGTTTGACGAGTGCCTAGTCTCACTGGCGCACTCTAACTACCCGAATCTCGAATTCATAGTTGTGGACAATGCGAGCACGGTCCCATTGAACGGGAGGGTCGAAAGCTATCTACCCGCCGCAAAATTGCTGAGAATAGAGAAAGACGAAGGCTTCGCCAAGGCCTGTAACTTTGCCGCGGTTGGAGTAACTGGTGCTACGCACCTCATCTTTTGCCACGATGACATAGCGATAGCCCCAGATGCCATTACCGAAATGATGGAAGTAGCCTACGCCGAGAACGCCGGGATAGTTACTCCGAAGATCGTGGTGTGGGATTCGCCAAGACAGATACTCCAGTTAGGCCTAGACCTGGATAAGACCGGAGCGGTTGCGGCGAGAGTAGACGTTGGCGACCTAGATCAGGCGCAGTACGACCAGGTGGAGGAGGTGTTTGTTGCCCCTGGGGGGTGCTTTCTCATTCGTAAAGACCTTTTCGATGCCATGGAGGGATTCGACGAGAAGATTAAAATTTTCTACGAGGACGTGGACCTGTCGTGGAGGGCGCACCTTCTCGGAGCTCGGGTAGTTACCGCTCCTTCCGCTAAGGTTCGGCATCTTCTGGTAGCTTCACATGCACCGCACTTGCCGAGGCGCAGGCGTGCTGGACGTTTTTCGAATGGACGCAGTGGTATGGTTCATTCCCAGCGGGTCTACTACACCCGAAAAAATCAGCTCAGGGTGCTTTTAAAGGATGCCAACCCGAAACAGAGGAAGGGCCTCCTTTTCCGCTTCCTAATTTTGTCTCTGATAGAAGCGGTATTCTTCTTGCTTACTGGGAGGCCGAAGGTAGCAGCATCTGTAATTGCTGCGATTAGTTGGAATTATGGACTCCGATCTGACATAAAGTCCAAACAGCGCGAACTATCTTCAAAGAGCGTTTCTAGCGATCTCTATCAGGTGAATTTTATCTCTGGAAGTGCCAGGATAGCCGCCTATTTTACATCGCGAAGGTCGATTAAGCGACTGGAGAAGTCGTTACATGTCAGGCCGCTGGCTCCGACTAACAAGGCGGCTACACCGGAGCCGCATCTGATCCCTGAGGAGTCTCAACGAGCCTACAGCAAGGCACTATCGAAGGTTGCTTCGATCTTTGTGTGGACTGTCGCCGTAGCTTTTTTAGTTGGAACCCGCTCTCTCCTCTTTGGTCATGTTCCGCTGCTCGGGTCGATGGCGCCCATACCATCAGCCGGATATCTATTTTCACACTACTTCTCGTCAAGCTACCCAACGCCGCTTTTTGGCCACCAGCCCGCCCCGACTAGCTGGTTGTTGCTAGGGATATTGGACCTGCTCGTGCTCGGTGATGGTTCACTGGGACTGCACCTAATCATTTTCTTGTCGCCTTGGATCGGCGCATTGGGGCTGTATAAGTTTGTCTCCGTTCGAAGGGGGCGCGATACGGCCAAAATTGCCGCGGGGCTTTTTCTTGCGCTTCCCCTGTTTCATCAGGCGCTTTTCAACTCTTCGTTGACCGGCGTCGAGGCGTTGGCGATCACGCCGTGGGTGTTTTTCATGCTGATTCGTGCCAGAAGCATGACCACTAATTCGCGGCGCCAGATGAGGCGGGCCCATTTGGCCGCCGGCCTCATGCTCGCCATAGCTGGTGCGATATCTCCTTCATTGTGGCTCGTGATCGTCCTCTCGGTGTTGCTTTTGGCGGTTCCGTTACTGATCAGCAGGAGGAAGGCCTATCTAATTGGGAGCTTACGGACCATTGGGATCGTCTCGCTAGTCTCATTTCTGCTGAATATGCCTTGGTCGGTTGACCTACTCTTGCCCGGACACCCGGCAGCTTCGATCTTTGGAGACCACCCGCCTGCAGACATTGGTATCGCCCATATTCTTCGCTTTGCCGATGTCGGATCGAATGGGTCCTTTCTGGTTATGGCCTTGTTTCTCTTCGCCGCCTTTACCCCACTTATTTCGAAGGGCCGAAGGGCTGCCGAAGCTTCGATTATGTTGATGGAGCTTTGTCTCGTGGTGCTTTTAGGGCTCTTCAGCTCCATGGGCATCTTAGGTGTAACTCCGATTTCGCTTTCCCTTGTAGAGGTTGTAGCCGGGGTGATCCTGCTCGATCTCGTCGGCATAGGCATCCAAGCGACGGTGGTGGATCTAAGGGCTTATTCTTTAGGCCTGCGCCAACCGCTTACCGCAGCGCTCATTGTTTCAATTATCGCAGGTGTCGTCTTCGTCGCTCCGGGAGTCTTTGGCGGATCTATGGGATTGGCGTCTCGAGGGTACGCTACGAGCATCTCATTTCTTCCGGACCTATCGACTAGTACCGATGTCTTGTGGCTCGGATCGCCGACGAATCTGCCAGTCGGGTCATTTCGACTCGCTACCGGCTTGGCGCTCACCGTTTTACCCTCGAGTGGGGTGGATCAGACTTCTCAGGAGGTTCCACCGCGCGTCGGCGGCCTTTCGGCGATAGAGAGTGCGGTCGAGTCGGCGATATCTGGACATGAGGTCAATCTTGGATCCGTACTTGCCGCTAACGGCGTCGGTTATGTCGTGATTCCTCAAGGGATCGGTCGAGGGCAGTACTTCTTAGGCAGCGACCTCGATCTGGTTCTCGAGCGCCAACTGGATCTGAGGCAGATGTTGGTCGATCCCGCCCTTGTCGCTTTTCAAGTCGTTCCGAAAGTGAAACACATTTTGGGATCAGGCAACAATTCTCCATTTTTGACTCTTATCGACTTCTTCGGAATTCTGGGACAAATGCTTGTCCTAGGGCTTGTCCTGCTGGCTCTGTTGCGGAAGCGAGCTTTTTTGCTCGACGCCGATGGCGAGGCGATGCTAAAGAGCATTATCCGCCATTTTGGTTTCTATAGACCCAGTGCTGGAGCCGACGGACCAAACGACACCGATGCCTCAGAATCTTTGAACCCACCAGCAGGGCAAGAACTGGATCGATCATCTCCGGTAGTCCCGACTCAGCTTCCCGGGGACGGCGACTCTATTGAAGTGGAACTTTTAAAAAGTTCGAGGGACTCTGATGGTTAGTTCGCACAATAGAATCAGCCGTCCTGGCCTAGGCGAATAGCGGTGGTAAAGCTGAAGAATAAAAAGAACTCCCTAAGGAGCGAACGGACCACCTGGGTGATGGTCGTAGTGTCGGTACTAATTATCGCTCTGGGCTTCGGCATTCAAAAGCTGGCGGTAAATAGGGTCAATTCTCAGCAAACCTTCTCGCTAGCTGGTTCTCCGCTCGGCCCGGCTGGCTTATCAATTCCTGCGCTAAATAGTGGTGGTTCGACTTCTAGCTGGTACTGCGTCTGGCCTAACCCGACTGGCCAGACGGCGTCTGGCCAAATCGAATTTATAAACTTTTCGCGACAGAATTCTGAAGTTAAGCTGTTCTACAAGGGGGCCACGAAGGCGATTTCTAAGCTGGCGGTTCTGGGTAATTCAACCGACAAGCTGAGCCTTAGCTCCTTTTCTAATGCAAACGCTGGCGGGGTTGGAGTCGTGGCCAATGGCGGCGAAGTCGCAGTGGCGGTAGAACTGACCACCCCTCAAGGAACGGTAGTTGCGCCCTGCCAAGCAACCCCCGGGTTCTACTGGGTGTTACAAGATGGAGCGACCACCCAAGGTACCCATTTTAGAGTGGCGATCTTTAATCCATTGCAGACCACTGCAGTACTCGACATCCGGCTTTTGTCCCCCTCTGGAATAACGGACCTTGGAACACTACAAGGAATTGTCGTTCGGCCAGGCGGGACCTTCGGCGTCGATTTATCAAGACACTTTCCTGGTCATCAAAATGTGGTAGTTGAAGTTAGGGCTAGGTCTGGAAGTATCGTGGTTTCAGGGCTCAGTGAGTTTCAATCATCGACAACTGTCGGTGCGTCGTTGCTGCTCGGGGTGAACAGACCTTCGTCGCAGTGGTATATCCCGACCTTGTCTAATTCACCTGGAGTGTCGACGAAGTTGGTCATCTTTAATCCTTCCACATCGGTTGTCAATGCAAATGTGGCCGTACTTGGCTCCTTGGGAAAGGTCGGTTTACTTTCAGGTACCGGCGTAGGCGGGAGCCATTTTTCTCAGACCATTCAGCCCCAGTCCTTTAGCGTCGTCAACCTGTCCTCCTCTACGTCCCTCCCTCAGGCCTCAGCCTACGGAGTATCTGTGAGCGATTCGGGCGTCGGACTCGTCGTTTCGGCGGACGTAGTGGTGCCGGTCGCCGGTCAGCCATTTGTCAGCTATTCAGAAGTTGGCTATTCGGTCCCCGCTAAAGAATGGATCACCCTTCAGACGGAACCACAAAGTGGATCCGGACTCGCTATTCAAGATGCCTCTGGTGGCAAAAACGGGGGCAGCTACTCGCTGGTGCGCATGAGCGCCACCAATACGCCACCAACGGCCGTTCTGCCCTTGGAGACTAAGGCTAAGGTCGTAAGTGCGAAGTCAGCAAAGTCGGTGGTTCATGGGAAGATATCTCTATCGAATGGGCAGATCACTCTTCTGCCGATATCCGCTCAAGGGACTTTTGCTGTTAATGTGCGAATGAATGATCCAGCAATTGTGGTGCCGATTTCACAGGGCGGCATCGGTTCTCGGCTAGGTTCGATGACCTTTCCCGTTCGAGGGTGACCCTGAAGTAGCAGTTTTTTTGGGCTAACATCTTGTTCATGGCGAGTTACGGACTTACGATTCCATTGAATGAGATCCCTTTAGCCGATCATAAAGAGTTTCTAAAGGAAGCACAGAGTCTCGGTTATAGCGAGTTATGGTCCGCTGAAACCGCTGGCTATGATGCATTTTCTCCGCTAGTATTGGCTTCGGACTGGCTACCAGATATGAGGATAGGCACAGCTATTGTGCCAGCTTTTACCAGAGGACCGGCGACGATAGCTATGTCGGCGGCTACTTTGGCCAATCTTGCTCCTGGCCGTTTTACTCTTGGTGTGGGTGCCTCGTCTAATGTCATCGTGAAGTCCTGGAATGGAATTGAGTTCGATCGACCATACCAGAGAACAAGGGATCTCGTCAGGTTTCTTAAGCTGGCGATGGAGGGAGAAAAGGTAACTCAGTCCTTCGAGACCTTCGAGGTCGACGGGTTCCGACTGACTAATCCCCCAGCCAAAGCCCCAGAAATTCTGATAGCCGCACTTAGGGAACAGATGCTCAAGATGGCTGGGCGGGAAGCCGATGGGGCGATCATTAACTGGCTTTCTTCGTCGGACGCAAAAAGGGTAGTTCCTTTGGTCGGCGAAGGGAAGAAAGTGGTAGCGAGGGTCTTTGTCGCTCCGAGCGAGGACGATAAGGCCGTGCGAAGTGCCGCACGCTATGCAATAGCCGCCTACCTAAACGTCCCGGTATACCGCGAGTTTCACAGATGGCTCGGAAGGGGGGAGTCCCTTGGCGCGATGTGGGAAGCATGGGAGTCGGGGGATAGAAAGGCGGCGGTAGCTGCGATACCCGATGAGGTGGTCGACGACCTGGTAATCCATGGAGCACCCGAAGATTGCCGGCGTCAGATCGAGGCTTTTTTCGCAGCTGGTGTCGAGGTTGTGGCCGTGGCGGTACTGCCCTATGGAATATCCGAGGTCGAAGGTGTGAGGGCACTCTCTCCGAAAGACGGCGCTTTTTTGTAATTCGTTCTACTATTCAATCCGGCTCTGCTTGAGAGGTCTGAAAAGTATCGTACATTCTTTAGATGGGCTTAAGGGCGCCAGTTAGCTCGAAAGAGCGGCTAGGCGAGAGAGGGTACGACCGTACTTCTTTCTGAAACCTCCACGCATGAACGATGCCGGGTAGAGCTCCTCAAGGGAACACCCTGAATAGGCGAAGAGAATTTCGAGTTCATACATTCTGTCCACTAACGCTACGAAGCGAAGCGCCGCGGCTTGGTCTCGAAATGGCTTCATTGAGCGAATGCCCACGGCTTCTATGCCCGACAAAAGGGATCGGTATCTCGTGGGATGGTACTTGAGAAGTAGCTCAAGGAGCTGGTCAAAGTCGTCGAGACTCGAGTTCGGCTTTTCATCGGCCCACTTTGCGAGCTCCTCGTCGCTACGATTTGGCAGGGTGAAGTCGAAGGTCCTTTTCCTGTAATCGGGTCCGTCGATCCTGACCGTTAGGAAGTGATCTTTCAAACCTTGGATCTCTCGCAAGAAGTCTTCTGCGGCGAATCGACCCTCGCCGAGCTTCTCTGGAAGGGTGTTCGAAGTTGCAGCGAGTCTCACCCCTTCCGAGACGAGTTTGTTGCAGAGATTTGATACCAGCACCGTGTCCCCGGGGTCGTCTAGTTCGAATTCGTCGATACATAGGAGGTTAAGTTTCGATAGCAGTTTGAAAGAAGGATCGAAACCCAACGCTCCGACGAAGTAGGTCAAATCACTAAAACTCGTGTATGACTTGGAGCCTGATGACTCGGCATATATCGATACCAGCAGGTGGGTCTTGCCGACGCCAAAGCCGCCGTCTAGATAGATCCCCGAAGGAAGTTGCTCAGACTCGACCTGGCGGATCCTTGGCAACCTGAATCGCCCAGTCTCTTTTTCTGAGGCGGAGTTGAGGTGTGAAAAGCTCTGTGCTGTTTCTTTAGCAACCCGTTGGCTCGGAAAGTCCGCCGACGGTGCATAGCTTGAGAAGCTAGCCTTGGAGAATCTCGGAGGAGGTACCATTTGGCTAAGCAACTGTTCTGGTTCAAAACTAGGACTGCGACTAAAAAGGGATATTGGGTGCATCGTTGAAAGATATAGAGTACCCCGAGCTAGCGGGGAAAAGTACTTCCTCGCCCGAATCTATCGGGTTTTTCGGATTTCAATCGCTGATTCGGGACTACCCCTTTTTGGCTAATGGTACCCTGCGGGGCAACTTCATCGTCTCAGACGATGGCTGCCTTTCGGTCGCCGGAACCTCAAGGGCGATTTCCAACGCCGAGGACTTGAAGCTGCTAATTCACCTGCGACAGGTTTCCGCCGGGTTGATAGTCGGAAGAAAAACGGCGATTGCTGAATCGTATCGACCGCCTAGGTCGAGACCAGAATACGAAGGTGCCAGAAAGGAACTAGGTCTTCTAAGTCGGCCGCTGCTCGTAGTAGTGACCAGTAGTGCTGAATTTGCCAATTCGTTTTGTCCGGATCATCGAGATAAGTCCTCTCCTCTTTTCTTCGCCCTTTTAGGCGGGAACCAAGAAGCCCTTCGGAAGCCAAATTCCTCTCGGATCATATTGCCCCTTCCACCGGGTGGTGAGGGACTTCGCCAATTGATGGTGACGCTTTTCGAGCGCTATCCAGGGCCTTGGCTTACCGAGGGTGGGCTGACACTGCTGAAATCTTTTGCGCACCTTGGGTTGCTCGATGAACTGTGTCTGACGGTATCACATAAGAATATCGGTGATGATTGTGATCATCGAGTGGAAATTATGTCCGAACTTAATATTCTCGTTAGGACCATAGGCGATATCGATACGCAAGCAGCTAGATATTTGCGCTATGTGGCTACCGAAAAATAGCCTGTTTCTCATGGGAGAAATGAAGCTTCGTTGGTATTGTAATTCTTTTTTTGGAGGCGCCGATGTTAGTTAACTTCATGAAGAGGAGGCCACAACTCGAGTGGGACGAAGCGAGAAAGCTAGTGGCAGAACTCGTAAAGGAGTTCGATCTACCTATGGCCAAAATCCCTGAAAGCGGTGGTGACGACTTATCTTGGATCGATGGAAAAGGAATTGCAACCTTCGCAGATAGCTTCATACCGGTTAGTGGCTGGCAGTTGGATCCATCAGGTTCTTTTCTGGCCCCATTTGAGGTAAAGGCACGCCCTGGGTCGAAGGTACTTCGAGTTGTGCGGGGATATTCAAAGTTATCGCTGGCTGTGGCAACGTCCCGGTTTTATGGGTCTAAGTCAAGGCCGTATGACAACTCAGAGCGTTCGGCCCAGCTCATGGCCGAAATTTTAGACTCAGACGACCTTTTGTCCAGCCGTTTTGGTATTGCGTCGTCAATCGGCTTGGCTTTGGTGAAAGACGATCCGGATAAAAATCTATTTTCGCTAGACCGGGAGGTCCTTCGGGAGTGGATGGAGGAGTTGAATATGAAACTCGACACCTTGGGCTACGAGACCCTTTGGGCTCAGGCATACAAGGACTTTAGCTAGTCGAAATTATTGAGTGTTTTGACTCTGGTGCATCAGCCGATGGCCACGGTGAGCAGTCTTTTGAAAGGCACTTATCCTGCGGTCCACCCTCCTCTGCTTGGCAGATCAAGAAAGAGTTCTGAGTTGATCGCAGTGCCCAGGTCTGCGAACTTAAGCGGGTTGAGGTAACCAAGAGAGCTATCGGGACGGCACTGATTGTATCCGCTTCAATAGAGTTCGTGGAGCAATCGAACTTCAGCGATCGAGGTAAACGGCACGACCTTTCCGGGGTCTATTCGTAATTACGATCCAAAGGTTTTACTTCGCCCATTTTGCTAAAAAGACCCGGATTTGATGAAAAGTAGCGCCATTCCCATCTCGGTTCACCACGAAAGGAGAGTGTTGACGAGCACCTTCGACCCGTTGCCAGTTCGAAGATAGGTCGGAGTACCACGTTCAGCCACAATGCCATCAAGGATGACGACTACCCCTTTAGGATCGATCGGGCGAACTATGAAGCTTGTTAGGCGCCTTTGAAAATACACATTGAAGCCGTTTGGACCTGGATTACCTGCTTATCGGCCGTCTGATCGAACCCGAAGTCCTTCGTTAGGTCGGCGTTTTTAAAAAATGGTTGCATGGGCACCCATGTCTTTTCACGGCCTAATCTGCGCTTTTTTCTTCTGTCGAAAGGAACCTTCAGCCCTGCCTTTCTCTAGAGTTGATGGATACGCTTCAGGTTCACCTGCCAGACCGCTTTGCTTGCCGCCAGGTGTGCTTCTTTGTGGAACTGTTCAGGGTGTTTGAGTGCGAAAGTGCCAGGGAACGCCGTAAGTTTTCCATCAGCGTTTCCGGTACTTTTGGCAGTTAACATGGTGGAGCTCTACTGGGATGACCTTGCTTGTTAGCTGATCTAGCGGGCTCTTCGCTCGGGCCCTTCAAAAAGCCAGGTGGGCAACGCTGCGGCATTTTGTCCGAGCATTGGGGTTTGGAGTTTTCTCAGAGCCTTCATCCTTTGTCAAGTATTTTCAAAGGTCAAGGGTCAAGCAGCCAACGATAATCTTCAACTTGCGTTTCTCGATCTCAAAAATTCCTTCACGTCAGGCGCCTTCATCTTGAAGTAGGAACGCAGCGATATCAGGTGGTCTCGGTGACCTCAAAGCCACTAGCCACGTCGGCGACCGTCTTTATGTCGTTCAACATCCGATTCCATTCGGCGAGCCCTCTAACTAATTGCTCTCGGGTATGCCTCCTGGCATTCAGTGCGTCAAATTTTCATATCTATTCTGGTTGGTTCACTTACCCTTCGGGTGGGTAATTGGATAGAAAACCGAGGATGGCCTAGCGCAAAACGCCTCGCTCTGATCAGCTCATCAGCCTATTGCTTGCTGACTACCCACGTAAACAATGTCACTCCATTACATCCAGAATGCCGAGGAACAAGAGCTCTTGCTTGAGATTGCCAAGATTGCCAGCGACGATTGAAAAATAGACAGACTTAGACCCAATGAAGCCGATTTTACTGAATGAAAAGGATATCAGAATGGTGGCTCGGGACAAAAGATGGAAATAACTAAGGGATAATGGGAAATAAAGAAAGAAAAAAGAAGTCTTGTTTGGGCTAAGTCTCCCGATTGGGAACATTTGGCATAGATGACTTGAAAAATCATTTTGGAACTCGTAAGTGCGAAGTTATTAGAAATAATGCACCAGGATCGAATCGTCAGCTTCGATAAAATATAAATTGGGTATTGAGTCGAAATGCCAGCTCACGTGGGTAGAAACCTTTAGTAGAGTTCAAACGAAACTAAACGAACAGTGCTTGAAATAGTGAAATAAAAGCAGTTCATAGCCTTTTGCCTTATGGTCATTTCAAGACTTGCCCTAGTCAGCGGCAGGCTCCGGCGTCAGTGACTTGAGACAACAGTCAGTATCCGAAAATTGAACTCCCTCCGTCAGGTGTTTGATGAAACAGGCTCAAAATAGCTGGTCAGTGCCGGGGAAAGTGGCAAGAAGCAGCAGATTCACCGGAGTTTGTGCGCTGAAAAGCAATAGTCAGAGGCAGTTATCGGCATACTGGTCCTAAAACTAAAGCAAATTTTAGAAATGACCTTGCGAATAGTGGCAAGATGCGTTATCCTTTTGAAGAATTGTAAAAAAGATTTAGTTAATGAGAAAAAATAGGGGCGTTGCGGCGGTGGCTCTTTTGAAAGCGAAGAGGGCAATTGTAGTGGTTGGAACTCGTCCAGAGGCGATCAAGCTGGCACCGATCATTCGCGAGCTTCGGGGACGGCGTGGGTTTGTAACGGAGGTTGTTGCTACCGGCCAGCACTGTGAGATGGTCTCAGAGGCTCTCGGAGCGTTGGATCTCCAGGTAGATACCTGGTTGAAGGAGAATCAGTCGAACGAGAAGTTGCCGGATTTGGCGGGCAGAGTCCTCTCGCAGCTGCGGGTCCTTTTTCAGATGAAAATTCCTGACGTTGTTGTCGTGCAAGGTGATACTACTTCAGCAGTGGCGGCAGCCTTGTGTGCCTTCTATCTTGAAATTCCCATCGTGCATGTGGAGGCGGGCCTAAGAAGCGGCGACTTTATGATCCCGTTTCCCGAGGAAGCAAATCGAAGGATGATCAGTACCCTTGCGACTCTTAATTTGGCCCCAACTGTAGCTGCAAAGCTTAATCTGCAAAGCGAAGGGGTCGCCGAAGAGCAAATTTGTGTTACTGGGAACAGCGTGATCGATGCACTTCATTACGTCGTGAACAGGTCTTCTGACTGGGTAAATCGTGACCTACGGTTGGTAGGTAGCTATGAGCGCTTTGTCCTAGTGACAGCCCATAGGCGCGAATCCTGGGGACAGAAGATGGTCGACATAGGCAAAGCAATAGCGGCTGTCGCAAAGCGGCGGCAAGACACACTTTTTGTGCTCCCAGTCCACCCCAATCCTACGGTTCAAGCCTCGCTGTTGCCCCCAATGTCCGGCCTTGACAACGTTCTGGTCACGGAACCACTGGACTACGGAGACCTCTGTCGAGCATTAGCTGCTTGTTATTTCGTCGTTACCGACAGTGGTGGAATTCAAGAGGAAGCGCCGAGCTTAGGCAAGCCGGTCTTAGTGCTTCGAGAGGTGACTGAGCGTCCAGAGGGTGTTGAGGCAGGGGTGGCACGGCTCATTGGGACGAAAAGGAATGACATTGAGTTGGCGATCCTTGAGCTTCTCGATGACGACGTCGCTTACAAGAAGATGGCGAATCGAGTTAGCCCATATGGGGATGGAAGGGCAGCAGTGAGGAGTGTCCAGGCGATCTCACACCTGTTCGGGCAAGGGTGTAAACCAGAGCCTTTTGCCTATGTGGATTCAGACGATCAATCAAGCTTTGCGGATCAATATGCGTGAAGTGGTGTCGAACGGCGCTTTGGGTTAAAGAAGATTCCTGTTCTAAAGGAGCAGGGGGGAAAGTTCGGCTCAGAGAGAGCGAACTTGGAGGAGAAAGAGTTCGGCTCAGAGAGCGCGAACTTGGAGGAGAAAGGGAAATAACCAGTGGAGGTTCTAAATAAGTGGAAACTGGCAATGGGAGCAGCGGGCCTAGCAGTCAGCGCTACCGCCGGATTTGTTGCAACTACATCTGGAGTAGCGTTTGCTGACCCAACCATAACGGGATGTTCGCAGGGAACTGGTAAAGGGCCAAACTTGGGGGCGCATGCGAATGCGCTCGTAAATCCGGTGACAATTTGCAATAATGGGAAAGACAGTATGACGCTGGCTTCGAATACCTCCAGCCTTGTGCTTCAGTGGTATTTCGGAGGAGGGAAAAGCGCGGTAGGTTCCACGACGAACATTGCTAACGCTAGTTTCATTTTGGTCTATAGCTGTACTGGTAAATTAACACCTAACATTGCCAGCTCGACGGTGCACATCTATAATGCAGATTCTAGCTACACATACATGCACCCTTCTGCTTCCCCGGTGAGTCTGGATTTCAACCTGCCTACGGGCATCTGTCCTACTGGTTCGCAGGTAATAGTGACCGACCAGTCGTATTTCAATGCGGATGTATATAACACCGTTCCTACCAAGATTAAGTTTTACTGGAATGTAAAGACCTCGACTACCAAGGGAAATAAATCCGGAGATAATTCGCCTGGAGATAAATCGTCTGGAGATAAAGCGGCTATCGGCGGCCACGATTGGGTGCTCGCTGGGGCAAATCCTAGTGCTTTGATTCCGGCGTTAGGCGGAGCTGCCCCACTCGGTGGTGGTCTGCTCGTCATGGCTGGCGGCTCGGTCGCCTATGTAGCAACGAGAAGTAGGCGACGCAGGTCTGTCGCAGATACTTCCAACTAGGCAAGGCTGGTAGATAAATGTACAGTAACTTGACCCCTGCGGCACTGGCTTCAGGAGCTGCAGCCGGAGCGGCTGGAAGTCTAGCTTTTACGGGAACCGGGGTTGGTTGGTTCATCGCTCTTGGAATAATGCTTTGTGCTGGCGGACTTTTGCTCATCCGCCGCGGTTCCATGCGTAGGGCTAGGCTTAATTAAGATGGCAGGTCGGGTAACGGCTGATAGTTCAAATGGTAGCGTTTCAGAGCTACCCGACCAAGCTGTCACATACGACGGAAGGCCGATGTGGGTAAAGTCGGTGGTGGCCGTTATCTTTTTGGTCGGCTCCTGGTGGATACTTGCGCACTACGGCGACTGGAAGCAACTAGAGACCGTCATTTCGGCTTGGGCGATGCGGACCGCTTCCAGCCGAATGACAGTAGCGATGCCGGGGAACATGATATTTCTTTACTCCGGAAATGGACTTCGTGTCGTCTCGGCACTGGAGGTCGCTTCCGAGTGTTCGGTCGGATACCTAACGGCGACACTGCTAGCGGTGGGAGCACTATTGGTATTTATTCGTCGATTGAGCATAAAGCGAATTTTGGCCGCAATCGGGGCGGCGAGTTTGGTTTTGCTCGTCTTTAACGTGTTTCGAATTGCGATGATCGGCGCCATGGAAGTATGGCTGGGGACGGCAAAAGGCTACTCGGTGGGTCACGTGTATCTTGGGACCGCCGTGACTTTTATCGGCACCTTGTTGGCGGGCGCTACATTTCTGCTCATGCTAGTCATTCGGGAGAGGAAAGGTCGTTTTATGGGCAGCGGAGTTGCGACTCGGTGACGCCTAGGGTCGGTGGTCTTGGCGAATGAATATTGTATTTATAACCCTTTCTCAAGTAGTTCTTGCGGTGGCGATGCCGTACTTTTTCATCTCTATATTCCTCGGGGTGCGAGCTAATAGACGCGCATCGGGCGGAAGGCTTTCCAATCAAGAGGACCTGAAGTTTCTGGCGGAACCAGCGGATTGTGAGGGTGACAAGATCACCTATTTCATAGTTCCGTGTCTCAACGAGGAGCTTGTAATTGGGGGTACGGTCCACTATCTGTTGAGTGAGACCAACGGCTACGTGGTTGTCGTTGATGATGCCTCGGACGACGAAACTGGGAAAGTTGCCTATAGGGCGGCTTTGGAGCTATCCACCTTGGACAGGCTTAGTATCGTCCGACGTGAACTTCCAAATGCCAGAGCTGGAAAGGGAGCCGCACTAAATGCCGGTTTTCAGGCGGTTTTATCCGAAGTAAATGCGCTCAACCTTGATCATGAAGCTGTAATAGTAGGCGTGATGGATGCCGATGGGCGCATGAGCAAGGGCGGGTTAGCCGCAGCCTTGCGAGGGTTTAAAAGCGACCGAATAGGTGGAGTCCAGCTGATAGTTCGCATTAGAAACCGAGCGAAGCTGATTACCAGGTTTCAGGATGTCGAGTTCTGGATGATTTCAGCGATGTCGCAGTTTGCTCGGACAGTTAGTGGGACGGTCAGCCTGGGAGGAAATGCCCAATTCACTAGGCTCGTTGCACTGGAGGGATTAAAAGGCGATCCGTGGTCGGACTCTTTGACAGAGGATCTGGATTTAGGAATACGCCTTATCGAGCAAGGTTGGCGGATCACTACCGTAGGGGATGCGTACGTAGACCAGCAGGCGGTTGAACACTACGGGCAGTTGCTGCGCCAGAGGACTCGATGGTACCAGGGTCATATGATGAGCATACGTCGCCTACCAGCTCTCTGGAGGTCCAGCAACGTAACCCAGACAGCGCTCCTCGAGGTAACCGCATATCTGCTTGTGCCGTGGGTGATCGTGCTCCCTTGGTCAATTCTGCAGCAGTGGGTCTTTTATGAGCTGATATTTGGGAACGGTCGCAATGTCTTTGCCCAAGGGTTAGGGTCTATCCCCTGGCAGGTCGCCTATGGCGTGATGTGGTATATTTTTTCATTTCTACCAAACATCCTCGTAGGAATTACCTATTCGAGGCGTACGAAGTCTGTTTCGATGCTACAAGCTCTTCTGCTTGGGCATCTAATGATCATTTGGAACTTTGTTGGCTACATCGCCGCTTGGAGGGCAGTCGGTAGGATGATCATCGGGAAAGGCGGATGGACCAAGACCAATAGATCCGCTGAGCCTCAAGAAATAGTGACTGGAAAGCTAGAGAGTCAGCAACGCTAGCCGCCTCTTGATTGGCGGTATAGGACTTCAATAAGATTGGTCCTTGTCGCATTTTGATGTCGGTTTGAAAAGACTGGACTCTGTGTCAATTGGGGCTTTTAAGCGTCGTTTCTCATGAGCAGGGATCTAGCTTTTCAGAAGGGAATTTCTCTCTGAGGTATTTATTGAGCGGAGGGCTGTGCGCTTTCTGACGGGCACATTGATCTTTAGTGGTGCGACCCTGTTTAATCTTGCCGGGACCCTGTTCGTCGTGGCAAGTTTTCGGCTGCGATGCAGGGTGGATTTCGTTTTGGGCTGGCTGGTTGTTTTTTTAGCTCAGACGATCGTCGAGACATTAATTTTTGGTGCCCTCTTACGGCTTTTAGACCCAGGTGCACTTTTTGTGGCGACCATCATTTTTTCATTTGCAGAGATTTACTTTGTTACGGAGAGTCCAGAGAGATCGAAGCGGGTGATCGGGGAGCTGAAGTCTCACTCGCGCGCTTTTTTTCAAGCTGCTCTGAGGGTCTGGCGGCATCCATTCTTAGTGTTTGTTGGACTACTTGTTTTGGCGGAACTCGGCTGGCAGGTGGTCCTTGCGGTTAGGCTTCCGCCGACGTCCTTCAATACTCTTACCTATCACCTAATCGGCCCGGCGACATGGATTCAGCACCATGGCATTGTCCATTCGGACCAGAGCATTTTTGCCGATACCTACCCGGCAGATCAAGAGACGATTACTGCTTGGGTTGGTACATTTTTTCATTCACTGCGATATGCCGATTTGAGCAATTTGCCTTTTGTGGCTATGGGAGCGCTCTGTGTGATGAGCCTAGCGCGGGAGTTGAAGGCTGCAAAGATTTTTGCCATCTTTGCAGCCTTAATCTTTGTTTCACTTCCAACGGTTTTTTTGCAGACGGCTACTTCTTATGTAGATATCGCCGCTGGCGCGACGTCGGTAGCGGCACTGTATTTCGTTTTAGTCGCTTACAAGAGCGATGGAAGTGTTGATGCAGGGTCTGGGGGAATAGGAGGGTATTTATTTTTGGCCGGCTGTTCTGCTGGACTTGCCGCCGGAGTTAAAAGCGACAACTTGGTGATTGCTGGCTTGGTCGGCTTAATTGGTCTATGGCAGTATGTGAGGGCGGCTAGGGCCGGAGGTTCCGTACGTTTTTCGATTTCTTTCTTGCAGTTGGCCCTACCGATGGCTGCCATAGGCGGGTTTTGGTATGTTCGTACCTGGATTACTTGGAAGAATCCATTTTATCCGATATCTCTTTTGGGGTTCCACGGCTACGGTACCGTTCAAACATTGATTATTGGTTCCAATCTGCCCACAAGCATCTCCCATGCCCGGGGCGGGGTTCTGGGCCAAACTGTAGCTTCGTGGTTATTTGACCTTCACCGACACAGTTATGCTTACGATCAGAGGCCGGGTGGCTTTGGCCTTCAGTGGTTGGTGGTGTTGCTGCCCTGTCTCCTTGTGTCTCTGTTTTTGCTTTGGAGAAAGAATAAGGTTAGGGCACCGAAGGGCTCGAATTTTTTAGTGGTATCGTCTCGACCGAGACCGATGGATATTATTACGCCTCGAAGAGATTTTATCCTTGCGGTCTTTGTGCCTGTGCTTGGCCTGGTTGTCTCGAGTCACGCTGCTTGGATGGCCCGTTACAATGTCGCGCTGATGCTCATTGGATGTGTCAGTGTGGCTTTCATTTTGACCCGTCTAAGCGACTTGACCAGCAGATGGAGGTTTTTTTATGCCTTTGTCGAACTTGTCGCCGTGTCGTCAATGGCTTTGACGATGTTTTGGGCAGCTAGTCCGACCACTTATGCACTAGTTGCGGCTGGCGGCTCTTTTGAATACGCTAGTTTTACTCAGATTGCCCATGTTGTAGCCGTTGGCGATGGACAAAAAGTTCTAGAGCCCTGGCCACAGTATCAGGTGTTGAGTCGAATAGTCCCAGCGGGTTCAACGT
>JAJZCF010000140.1 GCA_021846265.1 Actinomycetes bacterium
GTTGCCGAGCGAAGCCACCGCTTCTCGCAGTAAAACGACATCGTAAATGAGTCGAGATTAAGGTCAACATGCTCCTTGAAATCGTCGACCTTCTATCCGAAGAGTCCTTCACCTATCGGCCAGCGCTCCGTTTCAGACCAAAACTCGAATAGAAAATGGTGGAGCTATGCCAGAAGCGCACTAACGAGTAAGCGGCTTGTACTTCATCCGATGAGGCCGATCGGCGTCGGTTCCGAGTCTCCGATGACGATCTACCTCATAGTCCGAGAAGTTCCCTTCGAACCAACGGACCTCCGCCTCTCCCTCGAAGGCGAGGATATGGGTGGATATCCGGTCAAGGAACCAACGATCATGGCTGATGACCACGGCACATCCCGGAAAGCCAAGGAGCCCATCCTCGAGTGCCCTCAGGGTGTCGACATCGAGATCATTCGTCGGCTCGTCGAGGAGCAGTACATTACCGCCGCTACGGAGCACCTTCGCTAGCTGGACTCGATTTCGCTCACCCCCTGAAATCTCTCCGACACGCTTCTGCTGGGAACTTCCCTTGAAACCGAAGCTCGCCACATAGGCCCGGGCATGAATCTCCCTGCTTCCGACGACGATCCGTTCGACTCCCCCCGTGATCTCGTCAAATACGGTCGCCTCGGGATCGAGGGAGTCACGCGATTGGTCGAGGTATGAAAAACTCACCGTGGTGCCGACGTCGATCGCTCCGTCATCTGGCTTCTCCAACCCGACCATCATCTTGAAAAGAGTGGTCTTCCCTGCACCATTCGGTCCGATCACGCCGACTATGCCTCCCGGGGGAAGCAGGAAGGTAAGGTCCTCGATAAGTTGTCGATCACCGAAGCCTTTGGTGAGACCAGTAGCGTTTACGACGATTCCACCGAGTCGGGGTCCGGGCGGGATCGCAATCTCCAACGCTTCACCCCTTCGGTCAGTGGACTCGGACTCTGCCACCAGTTCATTGAAGGCGTTGACACGGGCTTTACCTTTGCTCTGGCGGGCTCGGGGCGACATACGTATCCACTCGAGCTCGCGGGCGAGCGCTGCCTGGCGGGCTTTGTCCGCCTTCTCCTCGGCAGCGAGGCGCGCCTGCTTCTGTTCTAACCAGGAAGAGTAGTTTCCCTCCCATGGAATACCAGATCCACGGTCGAGCTCGAGGATCCACGAGGCAACGTTGTCCAAGAAGTATCGGTCGTGGGTAATGGCAACGACCGTGCCTGCATAGTCCTGCAAGGTACGCTCCAGCCATGCCACCGACTCGGCGTCGAGATGGTTCGTCGGTTCGTCAAGGAGGAGGAGATCAGGCTTTGCAAGGAGCAGCCGACAAAGGGCGACCCGACGGCGTTCGCCTCCAGAGAGGGTGGTGACATCGGCGTCGGAAGGAGGTAGGCGAAGAGCATCCATCGCTATCTCAAGTGTTCGCTCAAGGTCCCAACAGTTCAGAGCGTCGATCTTTGTCTGGAGATCCGACTGTTCGGCGAGGAGGGCGTCGAAGTCGGCATCGGGATCGGAAAATGCGTCACAGACAGCGTTGAACCTCATAAGCAGGTCACGCTGCTCTCCTAGACCATCGGCTACGTTGCCAGCTACGTCCTTGGTGGGATCAAGTTGCGGCTCCTGCGGCAGATAGCCCACAGTAAAACCAGGAGTGAGGCGGGCCTCACCTCTGAAGCCGTCGTCAAGACCGGCCATAATGCGAAGGAGGGATGACTTCCCGGATCCGTTCGCCCCGATCACGCCGATCTTGGCCCCGGGGTAAAAAGAAAGGTTAATACCTTTCAGGACCTCTCGATCAGGCGGATAAAAGCGACCAAGATCGCGAATAGTGAAGATGAATTGAGCTACCATGACCTCCAGTCTCGCCGGAAATAGCTGTAGGTCAGGCGTATTGTCCAAAAAACTCTCATTCATCGCTCGGTCAATGGGCCCAAAGGGTTTTGATCACTAACGATTAGTCCGTCCTCAGTTCGGACGATCGGCCGACATTCGGCTCACACCTCACCTCTGCGGATTGCCCCGCGCAGGTGAACCGAGGGTGGATCTGGCTCTACGCCACCCGTTGTAACACAGATCAAAGCCTTGGTCGCAGCTCCCACTTTTACCATTGGGTTGGCACAGGGCGAGACCCGACTTTTGGAGCAACTGCCCGGTAGCTTGTTCACCTGGGCCTTTTGTGGCGATGCCATCGCTCGCAAGAATGGCCCTCGAGAAAGTGAATGTATACCGAAGCCTAAGGTATCAGACTCATGTGCCAGCCGGGATTACTTTGACCCTTTGCCAACCATGGCCGACTGACGGACCCTCGTTTGAACGGTATCTGGAACCCAGTTATTCAGTAGGTGAAGCCGATGTTGTCTTTGATTGCGCACATCGCAGATACGACCCGTGGATCAAAAGATGTTAGTACATTATCTTGCAAGTACTCGATAGCTGATTCCGGACTAAACATAGCTTGCCGGTAGGGCCTCGGGTGGGTGAGGGCATCAAAGACATCAGCAACTGCAATTATACGACCGAGGATCGGGATCTCTTCGCCCTTCAATCCATCGGGGTAGCCACTTCCATCCAAGCGTTCGTGATGGCTCCTTACACCTTGGGATATGTTCCAGAGATCAGGTGAAGCCTTCAAGATCAGATCTGCACCAAGCGCAGAGTGCGCCTTCATCGTAAAAAACTCATCTTCGGTCAAAATATCCGTCTTGGCTAGGATAGAGATAGGCACTTCTACTTTGCCAAGGTCATGAAAAGCGGCGGCTTCACGCGCCTCAATGAGGGAATCACCGTCGAGTCCGACTTCTTGGGCTATTGCGTCCACAATCCGCACCAAGCGCTCTGAATGGAAAAAGGTCGTCTGATCATGGCTCAGCAACGAACTCATGAATCCGTCGATGATTGCGGGGGCCACTGCGACGCTCCAGCGAGAGCTCCAGGAATTCAACCGCTAACCCGACTTCTTGACTTAAAAGTCAGCACGCCCAAAACGCCGGACACCCCCTCCATGGTCAAAATCCATCCTTGTCTATCAATCGATTGTCTATCAATCGATTGCCTATCAATCGATTGCCTATCAATCGATTGCCTATCAATCGATTGCCTATACAGCGAGCAAGCTTAAGGGCTCACACCCCACAAAAGTCCTTAGCTCAGCTACCATTCAAAAAACTCACCAACGGCTGAAACCACCCCTAAAATCCAGGCGAAACTCCAGCTTCTCTGCGACTTCCATCCTGGTCCAAAGTCTCGTCATCCTCCAAAGGACTTAGAGCCAGAAAATCTCACACCGCCTATCCAACGGAATCCGCATCAACGGACATCGACACAATTAGCATACTTCCTAAAGGTAATAACTTTCAAGGCCTCGGCCTGGGAATAATGTCTTTTTTCTTCCATTTGGCAACTCCATTTCCACAACGGAATCTCTTAATGAAGAGCCTTTGATCTCATTATCTGGTGACATAGCACCCTTCAAAATGCGGTACAACGCAAATCCGCTACTCATACATCGAAGCCTCGCATTTCGCTCGGTTGATTTCCGTCTGGAATTCGCTTAGCCTTCAGTACCACTACCTTCCCATTCACCTCACCTCGGCAGACCCGCCCCGAGCGCCACTTCCAGTCAGCGCAAATGCTCGAAGCAAACAAACCCCGTTGACTGCCGCACGCCGAGGGGGCCGCCGCCCAAAGAGGGCGCATCGACCTTCGGGTTCGGTCCTTTTACGCATTAATCTCGCCCATATTTGCTCAAAAAAACCATTACACCAGTACTCAGAGCGAAATTATTGTAAACAAGCTCGATTCCGTCGACTCGCGGCGATCCCTCATCGCTTTATTCCAGGCATCAATTTCGCGTGGACATATCGCCAAACCCCAAGACGGCAACCAGCTGTTTTATCTCCAAATCTGGACTTAATTCGTCCCAAGATGAATAGGCTTGACTCACAGAAAGTGCTCCTTCGCTCGCGTGAAATAGGTTGGGTTGCAACACCTATTTTCCAGCTCAAGGGGCACTTTCTGTATATATTAAAGGCTCATATTACGGAACATTTCAGCGTATAGATCTCTAGCAAACGTATCGCTGTTTAAACATGTATTCGCCAAGGCTCCACACGTTTCATCGAGACAGCACCATAATTGATAGCTGACGTCTTATGCCACAAGTTGATATGACCGTCGAGGTCACCATAAAAAGGCCTGATTATGGAGGTGGTTGTTAAAAACAGTGCGATCAATCATTGCCACCGAGTGAGCGCCGCAAGTTCGGTCTAAAGCAAAGCGGGAGCCGATTCAAGATCCGCACTGAGTTGTATATATTTCTGCCAGTGAGTGAGGCGCCGCATTGAGGCCACTAACTACTATTTCCAGCGGAGTTTTGTAAAACCGATCTAACAATCACTCCTCTGGTACAGTCCAGCCAAGCTCCCGGTGTCTTGCCAAATGCCTAGGAGTCCAGGAGTGGGGCGTTTTTTGCACGAAGTGGTGTCGTGCCACGTGGTAACTCGGATCAAAGCCGTAGAAGTTACGCTGCATGTGCGATAGTTCTTCAATGCGATATTGTGCGAGCGATTTAACTGATTCGTCGATGTCACGTGAAGAGCGTTTGGCTCCAAGACGATCTGTGAACCCTGGCGAGCTGGCTAAAGCGGAGGCCCGATCTCTTACTTGGATGGCGAATTCTGCTATATCTTGACCAAAATAGTCATCGATAAAGCCAAGCCGTTTTGCGTCTTCGGCACCCAAGGGCAGTCGGTTTTGCATAATCTTGGTTGCTTGGTCGGCACCTACCCGAAGCGGCAGACGATATGTCCAAAACTCGGACCCATAAAGGTTTCCCATGTTTTTGTAGTGCGGGTTGAGGATGACCCCGCACCGTGCCCAAACTTCGTCGGCCGCTAGAGCTAAAAAAGCGCCGCCAGCGCCGGCATTGCCTTGCAGCGCAGATATGGTTAGCTGGTTTTTTGTCTCAAGTATCGCTTGGCACAAATCATCCATTGCCTCGATGTTCAGCGATGACTCGTCTGAGGGACTTTCGGATGCCTCGATCAAGTTGAGGTCAAGACCATTGCTAAAAAAGTCGGAACCCCCCATTAAAA
>JAJZCF010000141.1 GCA_021846265.1 Actinomycetes bacterium
CCCGGGTGCAAGGGCCGAGAGCGTTCCCATCGAGCGATACTTGGCTGGAACGTAAACCGTCTCGAGATCCGCTTCATTGCGCAAGGCTTCTGCATCCCCGACTTGGAGAACCAGGTCGGGAGCATGACTGAGAATGTCAGTGGCTGACTCGATGGCATCGATAACGCAATGCCATTGGCCATGGACATCGCCGATTGCGAGGAATGTTGTTGATTGGTTTGACATGATTTTGGTCCTGTTGCTGAAATGTCCTGACGGTAAGTACCGTAATGATAAGAGTTGTCGCCAATTAGATGTGGCGAGAGATTGCCCTGCGGCTAGTTCAGCGAGATATTCGCTCTACGGCAAGTAAGTTGCCGGAGCGTATGAAGACCTGGGCGTGCTTCAACGACGCTTGGAGTGTCATTTGGTTGTATGAAGCTGACTCGGTTGTCATGGGACTAATAATTGTGGGTCGGTGTGACATTTATGCAGTCTTGGGCTACACTGTGGCTCAGGAGGTAGTTCAATGGAAAATGCCGTAGTCCGAGCACGGATAGACGAAGCAACAAAGGAGGAGGCTTCCGCTGTCCTTGCGGCGATGGGTCTTACGGTATCGGATGCATTTCGTCTCATGCTCCGACGAATCGCCCAGGAAAAGGCGCTACCCTTTGATCCGCTAGTCCCCAATGCCACTACGATCGCCGCTATGAGAGAAGCCCGTTCTGGGAATCTGCCCAGAGCCAGTACCGTGAAAGATCTGATTGACGCGCTCAATGCGGACGATTGAATGGACGAGTCAGTTCAAACGAGATTACAAGCGGAAGATCAAAGGGCGGCATAGCATTTCGATCGAAGATGACTTGTCAGCTATCTCGGAGCTACTCATGAACGATCTGCCTTTGGAACCCAGGCACAATGACCATGAACTGACCGGAGAATGGAAAGACTTTCGCGATTGTCATATCAAACCCATCTCTTGCTGATATATCAGAAGATCGGTCTGGATGTGGTCCGTTTCGTTCGGCTTGGTTCACATAGCACGCTCGATATGTAGGGCAGGGTTTCGCCAGATCTCTGCGAACATCCCAACATAACCCTATAACCGCACTGGTTTAGTTAGTTAAACCTAATTCGGCAGAACCAAGAACCCCGGGGAAGTCCAACCTAGCTAAATCCGTCAGAAGCCCAATTGCCACCGGATACTCAGCCGCGTCCACTCCTCAAAAGGATTCCATGTCGAATTGGGGCCGCGCGCGGAGGGCGGTCCGAGGTGCTCGGTTGCCAAGTGGACTCCCTCCAGGTCCTCAACCGGCGTCCTGCTCATGACGGCGTTGAGCAATTTGATGACGTGCTCGAATAGGACGTCCACCAGGGTCGCCGGCTCGAAGATGCTCCCGAGTGGCCTAGGGTGGGTGACCACAGACCACCTTTTGCAGCCTCCCAGCCGTGCGATCGCTTCCAGCAGCTTCGCTTCGTCATCTTGGGGTAGCCCAACGAGGTTCCGCATAGGTCGATTGTCCTCCATCAAGCTCAACCCCTGCAGCGCGACGCCATGAACCGAGTTCCTCAGCAACCGCAAGACGTTGATGACGTCGCTGAGTTGACTTTCGGGAACGAAAAGCTCGGCAACCCGGGGCGCCTGGCCGCCCAGCTCCCTGAGCCACCGCTGATTCTGCCAGCCGGCGTGCCGAACGTCGCCGTCTGGTAGTCCGGCCGCCTTATGCGCAACGCGAGCTGTCACGTCCACGGCGCCCATAAGAAGGACAAGTACCTCGTCGATATTGGCGAGGGCCTCGTCCTTCAGGTCGTTGTCTTGGGGCTGATTGCTCGATACGTGGACCGCATCGCGAGCTTCTAGTGCCCTAGCCACGCGCTGGAGGAGCGACTGCCCAAGATAGGTCATGCGGTCATCGGCGACCTTGGCTGAGTGCTGGGCACACGCGGCGAACCAACGCCACGCTTCGGGGAGCAACTCGCCCGCGGCGACCCAATAGAACAGTCCTCGATTCATCACGAACTCAGATCCACGGTCCGGTTTGGCCGCGATAAACTCGCCCTGCTGTCGTAGGTAGAGGCTGACCAAGGTGAGCGCCTCCTCTGGAGTGCAGACGGTCGTCTCCCGGTTCATCCTACGGGTCGCCTTCGCCAGGTACTCGCGACGGGTGACGTACACGTCCGCGTGGACACCTTGCTCGGCAACCTGCTCGGCCAAGCCGTCGGCGCGACGGCGCTCACTTGCACCAACCGCGTCGAGCGCCCGGTAAGCATCAGTGGTCGTATCCGCGGCAGCCACGTCGGCAGCGTTCCCTATGACCGCCGATGTCGTGTAGCTGGTCGGGGCCTCCCGGAAAAACACTACTCGACGACCGGGGTGATTGGGATTCGGCGGATCCAGAACGACCCAGCCCGTGTGTACAGGGCGCTCCTCGGGAGGCGGCTCCGGCCTAACGCTAGGCGGTGGCCCGTTGTCAGCGTACCGGTAGAGGCGCACGAACTTGTGAAGGAGCAAGCCGCTCAGCAGTCCTTCTGGGTCAAATTCATCATGCCCGAGAAAAGGACTCGGGGGCGGCTCGCGAAGTAGTTCAGCGTCGATCATCACAACGAGTTCGGGGAGATGCGGCAATCTGCCGGAGAACACCGTTCCAGTGTCCGGGTCCGTGCCTTCAGGCCAGGTCCGCGCGCGATGGTTGCGAGGTCCGATCGTCAATCGCTTTATAGCCACGTGCGCTCTTTGGCTAACGAGGCGTATTGGCGACGCCTTTTGGCTTCCGAAGCCAGTGCTACTCGAATCGACTCAGTACGCGACATGCCGGAGGCTTCCATGACGGCCAGGTTCTTGGCGTCCTTTTCGGTTAGTCGGAACGAGATTGATTTGGACATGAATACATCGTTCCACGAATTGTAGCTCAGTCGGCAGAATCTGCGATGCGGTGACACTATTCATTCAAAGATCGGTACGAGTCTTGCCAGTACTTCATCTATTACTATGGTTGATACGCTCTCCAACCTATGGGCATTGCGTGCTCTCAGATCGATAGCCCGCGGCTGATCGCAGCGAACAACCCCTGTCGTCTTGGTGCCCGCTCCGTCTAAAGACACGGCAAAGCCAGCAGTCCTCGCAAAGTTGCCTCCGTTTGTAATTGGCAACACAATTGGGGTTTTTGTTAATTGGTTGAACGCGGTGGCCGAAACCACCAATACTGGACGCATACCTTGCTGTTCGTGCCCAGAAGTCGGATCGAGTGAAACAAGGTAGATGTCGCCACGTTCCACTAGAGCAGCTCACTGCCGAAAGGTCTTGCATTCAGCCATTCTCGGTCTTGCAGAGACGGTTCGTATGATGCTTCGCATTTCGCTAGCAACTCATCCAGTCTGTAGCGCGGGCGCGGCGCAGGTTCAATGATCAGACGGCCGTTATCAATCGACATGCCTACTGTCGCGTCTGCATCCAGGTGTAGCAGCTCAAGCATGACAGGAGGAACTGCCAACATCACTGATCCACCAACCTTGCGAAGATTTGTTTTGTGCATTTCATGTCTCCGTCACATTGTGTTATATATAAATATAACACAATGTGAGCAAGAATCCCGTGAGTGGGAAAAATCTTAGATACTGTTTCAGATATTTTCCTACGCTAAATGCGGAAGGGCGGGCGGTTTTTAAACGTCTTTCTCTTCGACGACTCGAGGAGACACGATTGCATAGATATACATTTCCCGGATCGTAATGGTTCCACGTTCTTCAACGCCTAGACGTACTCCCGGCATTCGATCTCCGTCCCTTACAACTGCTGGCTACTATAACCAGCGCTGTTGCAATGACCGGTTGAGCGCGACCTGTCTCTAATCGCAGGTTTGCATATGTACGGCTGTCGAGGTGATTTTGGATGGCTAAGGGAAAATCGATTGTAAACGCCAAGCCCATGAAAAGCGTCTTTTCGATCGCCGAGTTGGCCCAAAGATGGGGCGTGTCCCGCAGCCTTGTTTATCGCTTAATTAATTCAGGATACTTAAAAGCGGCACACCTTGGCAAACGCCATATTGCGACCGCTAGACAACTGGCTGCGTTTGAAGCATCGCTCAACGGCGGCGATCCAGAAATCTCAACCTAACTAGGGTAATTTGATCCAGTAAAAAGAACAGCCCGCCGGTTGCGCCCACCGGGCCCTAACAACAAAGAAAGAACACTGCTTATAGCAGCCACACCCCATTTTCGGGAAGATTTGTGGGGATAAACCGCAAGGGCTTTCTTGCTCTGGTGCCAGCACTCGCGGCCCATATTTTACAAGCTCTTATGCCCTTGAGCTCATATATGGGCGAACAGCGAACGTGTGTTATGACCTCAAAACAGCTGAGTTCAGATCTCGGGATCTCGAGAGAGGCGGCCAGGGATCGCCTTAAGGCCTTAGCCGCCATAACTGTAGGCGCCAAACTGGCCATCACGGTAGAGATGAACAGGACTCACACTTATTGGCCGGGCCAGTACCACATTAGGTTCTCACCCCTCGTGCCCGTTACTTGTCGCGGTGGAGAGGTTCGAGATGAACTTTGGGTCAAACACTTTGATCAGGCTAGGGCTTTGGCTCAGCAATTGTCACCAGAGGCCCACGTTAGACTTTTGGCTCTGGCCGTAGATATGACCGAGACACGGACGCTGCGAGCGCCATTTCAGGCACCGGCTAAGCGCCTTGGGATCTCACCATCCAACGCGCAGGAGCGCATCACCGAACTTTGTAAGGCCAAGATATTGGTCGATTATATCCAAGCGCTTCGTTTAGCCGATGGTACTGATCGAGATCGATTTCGCCACGGGTGAGTCGCTGGTCCAAATTCTGGCGAGCGTCGCCACATGAAGATTGGCGACGAGTGGCCGAGTGGCGAGACGAGCCGGTAATAAGTACGTAAAGGCCCCAGATCAGCAGTCCCCAGAAGATTATCATGCGAAGCGACATAAGAGCCACCTGCCAGAGCAACAAATGACTCCCGTACCGGAGCATCGTCAGACTCACCTCCGGTCGGTCCGAACTTCGAACTGTAATTTAACTATGCGTAGGTGATACCGGTAAGGGGTAGGGTCATTGGTCACGATCAGCGTCGCCTGATGGCAAACCCAAGT
>JAJZCF010000142.1 GCA_021846265.1 Actinomycetes bacterium
GGCAAATGGTGCAAGGAGGTGGCGGGTCTGGCGTCGTAAACCACCAGGGAAAGCGAGGCGGCCAATCCCTCCCCATCCCCTCGCTCCATCTATACCTCTAATCGAATTCCGCTAGGGGATGGGGAGGAATTGCTAGTCTGAACAAAGTAAACCCGAGGAACACTCACACATCAGGTGGATCAACTTTCGGGGACCCCTCACCCTCTCTAAGATCTCTTCAAGTTCATCGTCGCTCATTTTCATCACTTCGGCGACATTCAGTCCTGATTCTTTGATCCTGGATAAGTAACGCCCCACGCTCTGGTGGGAGATACCTATCGATTCGGCTATCTCTCTATGCGAATAGCTGTTCGCCGAACATAGAGCCAAAATGGCTCGTACCTCTTGCAATGACAATTTCCACTTCTTTCTCGTTATCACTGTCCGTGTTCCTCCCCTTTGGCCTCATTTAAGGCTCAAAAGGAAGTATTTCAAACGAGTCATCTCTGGTCCTAAGATTCCAGCGAAGTGGTCCTAAGATTCCAGCACTTCGGTCCTAAGATTCCGTTCTGCTGGTCCAAAGACTCAAGCGAAGTGGTCCAAGGATAGGGGCAGAGTCATCTTTGGTGAGATCTCCCCCAAAAAGACCGCACGCATAGACTCTTTCATCTCATATGCCCGGTAGATCGCTCTACCAGATCGCTCGATGCCCTTGAGCGTTTCGCTCTGACGCTCGATAAGATCTCCTGAATTCTTTAGCAAGGCCCACCGTGCACATTTCTTGTGGGATTACTTCAGCCCCAAAAGTCAAACTTGTACTGGAATTACTTCTCGCTTCAGTGGCCCTTTGGATCCACATGAGTGTCAATAGAGCCAGGTATTCATCAGGAATAATAAAGCCCGACGAATCCGAAAATCATCTTTTGAGCGGATGTCGTCTCCAAAATAAATAGTTAGTGTTACCACCAGTGCTGTACAACTACGGAGGTGAGGCCCGATGTGGTGGTGGCCATAATTAGATGGTGGTAGGTGGCTTGGTTGTGAACGGGGAACTTTAGACCAAGTAGACGAGACTTGATTTTCCAGTTAGACCCAAGTTTACCCGACCAAATCCAATGAAATGTACAGGTTCATCTTTAATAAAGGATGAAAGCAGGGGAAGAAAATCCACAAAAATTCCCGGGTCGATGAAATGATTTATGTACCAGTCTACCGATATAAATGGACACATATTATGAGGTATAAATCAATCAATCTACTTCTCAAGGTCGGCAGTATTCTTATACTTGCACCAGCTGGCTTAGTGGCCTTTGCGTCGTCTCCAGCCTCCGCTGCAGTAGCAAGCGCAACTCCAATTTATGTACAGGATTCCAACGGCTTCACAGCAGCTACGCCTTTACCGATCGGTGGAGCACGGCGCGCTCAACCGGTCATTGCAACAGCTTCAGCGTAGACCTCCGCTGGAGTCTTCCATCCAAGAACCTTTCTCGATCTTCCATTCATCTCCGCAGCGACGAACTTGAGATGGTCGTAGGTGATCAGGTTGAGGTCCGTTCCCTTTGGGAAATACTGTCGCAGTAGTCCATTCATGTGCTCATTGGAGGGTCGTTGCCAAGGCGAATGGGGATCACAGAAGAAGACATCAATATCTGCGTCTTGTTGAAGGTCGTTCCACTTCGCCATTTCTACTCCGCGGTCCCAAGTGAGTGATTTCCGTAGCAGGTCAGGGAGATCGGCTGTGAGTTCGAAGAGGCACTCATAGACGCTTTGGGCATCATGTCCCTCGGGGAGGTCACCGAGTAGGAGAAATCGACTCCGTCTCTCCACGACTGTCACGATTGCTGAGCGGTTGAAAGCACCCATGATCAGGTCTCCTTCCCAGTGGCCTGGGAACGCCCGGTCGGCTGCTTGGGGAGGACGGTCTGAGATCGGAACTATGTCTCCAAGTATGCTCCGACGTGCTGATTCACCCCGCTTGCGTGGACGACGTCGGAGTCGCCCCGAACGAAGCGCTGAGATCAGCTCTTTCTTCAAGCCCCCTTTGGCTTGGAGGTACAAAGAGGTGTAGATCGTCTCGTGAGACACACGCATCTCCAAATCATTTGGGAAGTCAATGATCAGTCTTGCGTGGATCTCAGCCGGAGACCACCGCTTCTTGAGTCCGTGATATGCCCCGGGAATAGTGGAGACTCCTAATCTTGAGAGAATGGAGTTGTCATTATGGGAAAGATAAACAGATACTCGCCAGAGGTTCGTGATCGAGCAATCCGTATGGTCACCGATCATCGGGGTGAGTACGCATCACAGTGGGCGGCGATTCAGTCAGTGTCGCAGAAATTAGGAATGACACCAGAGACACTGCGTGCCTGGGTTCGGCAGGCAAAGATCGACACTGGCGAGACCAAAGGTACCACGACGGACGAAAAGGAGCGTACTTCCCAGCTTGAGAGGGAGAATGCCGAGTTGAGACGGGCGAATGAGATCCTCCGAGCGGCTTCGATTTTTTTTGCGACCGAGTTGGACGGTCCAAGCGTCAAACGACACAGGTAGTAGCCTTCATCGACCTGAATCGACTACGTTGGGGGGTCCAGCCGATCTGCAAAGTCTTGCAGTTCGCTTCCTCTACGTACTATGCAATTAAGTCGAGAACTCCATCGGATCGCTCACTCAGAGACGAAGAGATGAAGCTGAAGATTACTCAGATCCACAAGGATAACTACTCGGTATACGTGTGCTGTGAATGCTAACCATAAGTCGACCTTTTAGGTTGCTGGCCAAGCAATGCGATATGAAAGATGGAGGAAGGAGCTTTGTTCCCTGGCCCTCCGATGTCAACTTACGAGAAAGGGATATCAAACCGGCACAAGCTGCGTTGGTAAAGAGCCAAGGTGGTGAACGTTGTGTTGAAAAGGCGGAGGAACCTCTGTCAGGTAAGTACTACGAAGATGAGCGAAAGCGAACCATCCGATGACGCGTCGAAAAGTAGTTAGATGACATCAGAACCGAGGGTTGGTGGACTACTCCGGGAAGAGTCTGGCGGACGTTCTCGTTTCTGGCCAGACGGTGTCCGGCGTACAGGTGGCATGAGCGTAGTACAGGCTTTCATATCGAACTCAGGAACCAGTCATGTGGTCGTCCTTGTGGAAACACAGGGAACGGGAGTACGCCGAGGCTGAAGCCGAAGGCGAGAGTACCGGATGCCACGCACTGGGGCGGACTGGGGTGTAGTAGCGATGAAGCCCTTGTAATGAGGGTCGAGCAAAGGCCCCAGGCGAACGGGCTGTGAAGGACTAGCCAACCCAGAAATGGGGATGAGCCAACACGGAACAGCTGCGAGCAGGAAGCCGAATGAATCGAGAGGTTCACGTTCGGTTTGACGGGAGCGGGAGGGGGAAGTTCCCTCCCGCCACCCTACGGCCTTAGGAAGCTCTGGGCAGAACTCAAACGACAAGGTATTGACATCGCTCGTTGTAGGACTTCACGACTCCAGGACTCCTGACATGGGAGATAAAGTTCAAGAGATGCCGGGTCGATCTTTGACCGAGAATCGCATGGGTAGATTGGTCTCTGGGTAGCAGGTCTTCATGGAGGTGAGTTGTTCACACAATGAGGCAAGTACGCGGGTGCGTCGAGGGGCAGATAACGGGTCGATCCGGACTTCAAGTACGCCGTTTATGATCTGGAGGTCACCAGCAGAATTGAATGCCTCACGTAGCAATGCCCTTGCCTCGTCCATCGGACAGATGGGTGCGATCATGCGGGCTAATGCCGACTCCGCTTTGTAGGTAGACATGCGGATTGCATGAGTCACGAGCTTTCTTTCCTCGTCCATGAGTGCTGCTTCTGGACGCAAACTATGGAGTGGTATGTTAAGCGACACTTTCATTGATTCTGCGAGGCATCTGGTACGTTACTGAAGCTGATGACAGTTTTGTGGGTTTGCATAGTTGCGTTGTCGCTTGCTGTGGGACATATCACTACAGCACCCATTTTTCCCTCAAAACCAAGGCCTCGTCTAATTCATAAATCATCGGTTCTCCGTTGGCAATCTCGTACTCGGTGATCTTGTCATCAGAGATGTTCTCTAGGTGTTTCACGAGCGCCCTTATCGAGTTTCCGTGGGCTATGACAGCTACAACTTTGTCGTCAAGCAGCTGAGGGGCTATCACGTCATACCACATCGGTAGCATTCGAAGGAGGACATCCTTGAGGCACTCGGTGTTTGGAATGAGTTCTGGTGCGACGCTTCGATACCGTGGATCAAACTTGGAGTGAGTCGGATCGTTTTCGTCGAGTGGTGGTGGTGGAACGTCGTAGGACCGCCTCCAGAGGTGAACCTGCTCCTTCCCGTACTTTTCTGCGGTCTCCGCCTTGTTCAATCCTTGGAGGGCCCCGTAGTGTCTTTCGTTCAATCGCCAGTTCTTATGGACCGGGATCCAGCCCAAGTCCATTTCGTTCAGAGTTAGCTCCGCCGTCCGTATTGCCCTTTTTAGAACGGAGGTGTAGCAGACTTCCGGGTGGATACCGGCTTCCTTCAGTAGTCGGCCGGCCCGTATGGCTTCTTTTTCGCCCTGTTCGGTCAGGTCAATGTCTATCCATCCGGTGAACAGACCTTCTAGATTCCACGTGCTTTGACCATGGCGAATTAAGATCAACTTTGACATGTAACCAAATTAGCCTCCTT
This sequence comes from Actinomycetes bacterium, assembly GCA_021846265.1. Taxonomy (GTDB): domain Bacteria; phylum Actinomycetota; class Acidimicrobiia; order Acidimicrobiales; family Acidimicrobiaceae; genus JABEUN01. The sequence goes on from JAJZCF010000142.1 coordinate 4,664, forward strand.
CGGGGGACTGCCCAAATCTGCCCGATGGAAGGTCGGTGAGTTGTTTGGCTAGCTTTCAAGTCGTTTTTTCTGTTTTGACCTTGTGAGCTTGACCCACCCCTCAGCGGGGGTTCCAGTTTGGCATTTAGGTCACTTGAATCCCGACGCCAACATTTTGCGATCGCTGGCAGCCTAATAGCGGCTTATTTGGCGAGGATTTACTAAGAAACTGAAATAGTTTTAAGTTCTATTGGTTTTGTTATACGAAAAGTTGATAATAGGTCACTCAAGTTTGTAGAGTGTAGGCAAAGGAACACACGAGTGACCGATTGTTCAATTGTTCTTGTGTCGGAACTAACCCGACCACAGTGATTAGGAACGGAGAGTTAGATGGCAAAGGCAGTAGGGATTGACCTAGGGACTACCAACTCGGTGGTGTCAGTTTTGGAAG
>JAJZCF010000143.1 GCA_021846265.1 Actinomycetes bacterium
CCCTCCGCCACGGTCTCCATTCCCACGGTCCGGGCTAGATCGCTTATTGCCCTAACTATCGCAAGTGCGATGGGATCGAACGAAACATCGTCCACAAAGGCCTTATCGATCTTGAGTATGTCTGCCGGAATCTTTCGTAACGAACTCATCGACGAGTACCCGGTCCCAAAATCGTCAATTGCCACATGAAGTCCCCTGTCAAGAAGGGACAGGAGGACCGAAGACTCCTGAGACATAGCGACACTCTCGGTAATTTCGAGTATTAAGTTCGTCGCACAAAGTTCGCTCTTCATTAGAAGCTCTTCAAGGTCCCTGACAAACTCCGGATCTCGTAGCTGAATCCCCGAAACGTTTACTCCCATGGTAAGTGGCGGCCCATCTGGATCCGCGTCTAGCCACTTCCCGAGCTGGCTGCAAGCTTCATGGAGCACCCATCTCCCAACCGGAACGATCAGCCCGGTCTCTTCCAGCGCATCTATGAACTCTACGGGACCCACTAAGCCCCTTGTAGGATGATTCCACCTGATCAGCGCTTCGAGCCCGACCACCCTGCCCGATTTCAGCCCAACGACCGGCTGATAATAAAGAACAAACTCTTCGTTCTCTACCGCCCGAGCGAGGTCTTCACGAAGGATCGCCTTAGCCTCAAAGTCACTACGCAGGGAGGAACTCCATTCGAGCACTTCAACACCTTCAGACTTAGCAGCATGCATCGCCATATCCGCGTCGTTGACCAGTGTCTCAGAGATCTCTAGTCCTTGGATTGCAAAGGCTATCCCTATGCTCGCCTTAATGTGGACACTCTCGTATCGCTCCTCACCATCTGAGCCAACCCTGTTTACGACAAAAGGTCCAACCATGAATTGTTGCATGCGCCGAGCAACTTCTAAAGCAGCCTCTTTATTCTTTAAATCGAGAAGTAGCACTGCAAATTCGTCTCCGCCAAAACGAAAACAACCTTCTGCCTCAGAAGCTGCCGTCTGAACCCGGGTAGCGACCTGACGAAGTACTTCGTCTCCCACTTGGTGGCCAAAAGTATCGTTAATGAGCTTGAAATCCTCTAGGTCCAATAGCAGCAGAGCCGCAGCTAACCCCTTATCGCTCGAGGAAACTCCACTCTGGCCATCTAGCGAGTCCTTGACCACTCTAGAAAATAGAGCCCGGTTACCAAGGCCGGTAAGGGAGTCGTGAAATGCCTCATAGAGCCGACTCTGCGCCTCGGCGTGAACGATATCGAAGCTGTGACCAACAATCAAGGCAACCAGGTCGATCGACACCATTTGGATGATGTGCGCCCAGGTCAATAGGGTATTTGGGGCATGGTCAAGTATCTGGTCGACGACCACCAAAAGGGTTACCCAGGCCGCAGTAGCCATCGAACCACTTAGGCCAAAACTGTATGCGGCAATACTTATTGGGACTAGATACGCGCTGAGCAGCAACAATAGAAATACAGCGGATGCGAGTCCGGACTTAAAATTCGACTCGATAACTTGATGAGCGACAAAAATTAATGCGATTGCGGACTGAATTACCCAGAAACGCCTACTCGCGAGGAGTCTCGGGTGCCACGCCACAAATCTAGAAAGCCCCTCCTTGGACGCCTTCGTCGTCATAGCCTGATCCTTCCATAGGGATTTCCTATCCCCATATCGACCGCCGCAGTGCTCCGCACTGTGGCGCAATAAGTGCAGCCAGCCGGTCCCTTAGGATTACCATGCGGGGCAAGTAGACAACCTAGCTACTATCCACGCCTGGTTACCTAACCAAAAACCTCAAAAACCGATGACTTAAGTCTCTTATTTATAAAACTCCGATATGACCAGCTCTAAGCTGGGAAAATGTCCCGTCCTTGAGGCATTGAATCTCAATGGAACAAATTAACTATCGGAATCGGCGGGTTTTAAATGAGCAATCTGAAGAAATAATGCTTGAAATTGATATTCCACTAAACACCGGGGCCAAATTGCTCTGAGGATATTTGGTACTCGTCCCTCAAACATTGGCCTTCCGCCACTCGCCAGTTACAAAAGGCAGTACAAGGTTAACTGTGGCACTTTCCGAGGAGCGAGCAACACCCTTTTTGTCAGCTTTCGACCACGCACCCGGCAGAAACTAGATTAAAAGACCTCTCCAGCACGCTCACTACGCCGTTCTGGGTAAGCCTTCCCTCGCGCGCAAAGCTCCTCGCTGCCTCAAAGGTCGTTCTCATCGCAGCTATACCGCATCTAGCCACAACCACGGATACGAGGTCTGGATCGACAAGTCCAGGGCTAACCGCCCTAACCTTTTCCTTCATCAGAAAGATAATCCTTGCCTCCCAATTTAGAAAGATCTTTGCAACCCGCGTCGCTGGAACAGTTTCACTTAAGGCCGGCACCTGGAGAAGGAGGGATTTACCGTTAGCCCTTTGCTCAAGTATCACAGTTCTAACCGATTCCATCAGTGCTTGAAGTGGCTTTTGGCCAGGTGGAGTCAGTTCAAACTGTAGAGCTATTCGGTCTAAAAAATCGACCAATTCAGGAAGCAGTAGGTCCTCCTTAGATTCAAAGTACCGAAAAAAGGTCCTCTCCGAGACCTCTGCGAGATCAACAATCTGCCCTACTGTCGTATTTTGATATCCATTGCTTCGGAAGAGCTCACTAGCTGCGTCCATCAGGGCACGTCGAGTATCGGCCTTTTTCAGTTCACGCCTGTCCGTATCAACTCTTTTCCTCATGACCCATAATGTTACAGTAAGCAAATAAATCTAATTCCTTTTGGCAGTACTGCCACAAGGCAGTACTGCCACAAGGCAGTACTGCCACTTTCCTGTATACTTTGAGAATTCCTTGGTCTAATCGTTACTGCGAGGAGTTTTGATGGAAAAAAACATGAGTCTCCTCGAACGACTGGGCCGTTTTTCTGCCCGTCGCCCGATGATCGTTATTTCGAGTTGGATACTCATTGCGATTATCGCCGGCCTGGCTCAGAGGGTCTACGGCGGAATCTACCAGGACAACTTCAATCTCAAAGGAACCGAATCCTACCAAGGATTGTCACTGCTCTCTAAGAGCGACAAGGCGGCCTCTGGTTATTCTGGACTCGTAGTTATCCACGCTTACAAGGGCAGAATCACACAACAAAGTGCCGCTGTTATACAGTCCTACTCAAACCTCGCAAACCTCCCGGACGTACTATCGGTCTCCAATCCTTTGGCGGCTAGCTCAGCTAGCATGTCAAAGAACCAGGCGACCGCTTATTTCAACGTAAACTTTTCAGTAGTCCCGAAGTCCCTGGGCATCGGATACCTAAGTTCGCTCAACGCGGCCACACAACCGATGAAAAAAGCCGGACTCGAGGTTGAATATGGTGGCGGACTTGACCAGTTAACCCGGCCAACCACGAAGGACGTCGGTTCCGAGGCGATCGGTTTTGGTGTCGCCTTGGTTGTACTATTGATCAGTTTCGGAAGCATAATGGGGTCGATGCTGCCGCTAATGACGGCATTTCTGTCAGTTATAATCGGGCTCAGCCTCCTTGGGTTGGTAGCGGCGGTCATAACCTTCGGAACGGTTTCTCCAACTCTCGCCGTGATGATCGGCTTAGGTGTCGGGATAGATTATGCAGTCTTTTTAACTACCCGATTCCGCCAGAAGATCATGGATGGCTTGGATCCAATTTCCGCTGCCGGCATCACCGCCAAGTCGAGTGGCCACGCAGTGTTAGTGGCTGCGACGAGTGTCTCGGTGGCACTGCTTGGACTTTATGGATCCGGGATCGGATTCATCGGACAGCTCGGATTCGCTTCGATATTTGGCGTAATTACCGCAGCCGTCGGAGCGATGACCTTGGTACCTGCCGCTCTTGGCCTAATCGGCAGAAGAATCGACCGATTTAAAGTCAAAAAACCGGTAGCAGAGTCCTCAAGTACGCAGGCCAAGGACGGTTGGCACCGCTATGCGCTTAGCGTTGGGCGACACCCATGGGCTTTTCTGGCCGGCGGAGTGACAATAATGGTACTTCTGACGATCCCTCTATTCTCGATGCAAATCGGCCACATCGGTGATGGAGCGGACCCTATGAGCTTCACCGATAAAAAAGCCTATGATCTGATCTCGAGCGCCTTTGGACCAGGAGCTAACGGCACTTTCCAAGTAGTGATTGACGTTGCGGCCTCCAAGAAGAGCGCAACCCAACTAGGCAAAAACCTCTATTCGTCGCTATCCTCAACCGCGGATGTAGCTCGACTATCCCAACCTTCGATAACATCAGACAAAAAGCTAATAGTGGCGACGGTGGTGCCAAAAACCGATCCTCAAAGTTCTCAGACGACGAATCTATTCAATACTTTGTTGGACACTACAGTGCCGCGAGTAACTGCAAACACTGGGGCAATGGGTTACATAACAGGAGGAACTGCTTCACAAATTCAATTTGCCCAGACTCTGGCATCCAGACTTCCAATCATCATCCTCATTGTCGTACTAACGGCATTTCTGCTCATAATGTCGACCTTTAGAAGCCTCATTTTGGCGATTAAAGCCGCCGCTTTGAATCTACTGAGCATTTCGGCAGCCTACGGCGTAATCACCGCAATCTTTCAATGGGGCTGGGGTCGCAGCTTGCTCGGCGTAAGCGAAAACGTGCCAATCGAGTCTTACGTTCCGATGATGATGTTCGCTATTGTGTTTGGGCTATCGATGGACTACGAGATCTTCCTGCTATCTAGGGTCAAAGAAAGCTGGGACATCACCAGGGACAATTCCCTTTCCGTAGCCAGGGGGATATCTAGCACCGCCAGGGTTATCACCGCCGCAGCACTTATCATGGTGAGTGTATTCACTGCCTTTGTTGGTTCACCCGAAGTCGATATCAAGATGATTGCGATCGGCTTGGCAACAAGCGTCCTCATAGATTCCACCGTGGTCCGCCTCTTGCTCGTACCAGCAATCATGAACATCTTAGGTACAAAGTGCTGGTATATTCCGAAGTGGTTGGATCGGGTACTGCCTCACATTGAAGCCGAAGGATCGGCACAGCAGTGAGGGCT
>JAJZCF010000144.1 GCA_021846265.1 Actinomycetes bacterium
TCACAGGACGTGGAGGGACATCGCACGCTAACAAGCAAAGCGACCCGATGAAGCGTCAACCACCTGAGGCCGCATGAGTGGTTTTAGGGAAGAAGCTCCGTCTGTAAGGGCGGGGAGGATTGTCACTATCTGGGCTATTGCCGGGCAACGAGAGACGACGAATCGGTCAACTCTTGTGCAAGACGCTTCTCAGAATCGGTACGCCCATTCCAATTAGTCGACGCAATTCACTTCACTTTTCCAAACTCCGTGTGTTCGCCATGTTGGTCACCAAATTTCGAGAGGTGAATCTTTAATGAACCACACGGCTATGAAAAGTTGCTACTTGGCCGCATGACCGTGGTATTCTGCGGGATGCTTCGAACCCATAAGCTTGACCGGTGAAAATTCTTCACGCAGCGGACCTCCATATCGATAGCCCCTTACGCGGCTTGGCAAGATATGAAGGGGCACCGACCGACGAGATCCGAGGGGCTACCCGTAAGGCTGTTGAAAACCTGGTCGATGCTGCTGTATCTAATGCAGTCGACCTAGTAATCATCGCTGGCGACATCTTCGATGGCGAGTGGAAGGATTATGGTACGGGGCTTTTCTGGGTAAAGCAACTCGCTCGTCTGCGCGACGAAGAGATCCCGGTAGTGATAGTCGCCGGCAATCACGACGCTGCGAGCGAAATCACCAAACGGCTTACATTGCCGCCTAACGTCACCCAGCTAGCGAGTTCTTCGCCTCAGGTTCACCGTTTCGATGATCTAGATTTAGCCGTAATCGGTCAAAGCTACGCCAAGCGAGTCGTTACAGACGATCTGGCGGCAAAGTTTCCCGAAGCCGACCATGGACTTTTCAATATTGGCCTCCTTCATACGAGCCTCGATGGTCGGCCGGGCCACGCAACGTATTCACCGACCTCAGTCGATACCCTGCGTGGTCGGGGCTATCAATATTGGGCGCTAGGACATATCCACCAAAGAGAGGTCGTCTCGGAGGAGCCATGGATCGTTTTCCCCGGCAATCTTCAAGGTCGACATATCCGAGAGACCGGCCCAAAGGGGGCGTCTCTAGTCACCATTGAACGAGGGGAAATCGAGTCCGTCGAAAATCTAGAGCTCGACGTAGTCCGATGGGTCAACTGCCACATAGAGGTGAGTAACGCAAACACCTTTGAAGATGTGCTAAGCCAAGTCTCCGAAGAACTTGAAACATCGACAGAAAGCGCCTATGGACGGCTCGTCGCAGCTCGGGTAGAGATAATTGGTAGACCCCCGATCCATAATGACCTTTGGAGACGCTCTTTAGAACTCGATATGGAGATACGTGCATTCGGTGCGGCTCGAAACGATTTGTGGATTGAGAAGGTGAAGCTCAACACAAGACGGACATCGGAGGTCGACGGCGGTCTTATAGAGTCCATTAGAAGTAGAGCGAAGCGAATACAAGATGATCCCGAAGAGTTAGCGATCGTCGAATCGCTTTTCGCCGATCTTAGAAATAAGCTGCCCCAGGAGATAAAGATAAGCGATCAAAACGACGTCGACGAGTTAGCGCCATCATCAAGCGACCACTTGAAGGCTACCCTCGACTCAGCGGTTGACCTAATTGCAGCGCTACTTGGCGAGACTGAGGCGCTATGAGGTTCACAAGACTTAGCCTCATGAAATTTGGAATGTTCACCGACACCGAACTCGATCTTCTGCCACAAGGAGTCAACGTAATCGTCGGCGCCAATGAAGCTGGCAAGACGACCACGATGGCGGCGATCCGCCAACTCCTCTACGGAATACCTACAAGGAGTCCCCACTCCTACTTGCACTCGAACTCCGATCTGCGCATCGGGGCGACTCTGGTAGCGAACGATGGTAGGGAGCTCGAGGTCTTTCGAATAAAGCGCAATAACGCCGCCTTAATCTCCGCTTCCAACGAATCAATCTCAGATGAGACAATGGCCGAGTTGCTCGGAGGCGTGGGGTCCGGCACTTACGAAACTATCTTCTCAATCAGCCACGAGGAGATCGTTTCAGGTGGAGAGGCCCTTCTCACGGGTGAAGGCGAACTCGGCAGAGCCCTGCTTGCCGCCGGGACCGGGCTTACCCAACTCAACTCCACTATGGCCAAGATCAATGCGAGGGCGGGTGAACTATTCAAGGCTGGGGCGTCAAAACCGCTGATAAACGTGGCCATCGCCCGATATAAAGATTCGAAATCTGCGATACGTGAACATAGCCAAAGTGCATTGGCCGCAGAGGAGGTCGAAGTCAGCCTCGCTAAGGCTGAAGAACTCGATCAGAAACTAGGGTCGGATTACGAAGCGCTAAATGCCGAACTCACCCGTACCGTGAGAATCCGTCAAGTACGGGCGCCAATGGTAAATAGGCGATCGATGAAGGAGGAGTCCGCAGCACTAAGCGCGGAGGGTAGCCGAGTCCCCGCAACTATCGGCAGCCAGCTTCTCCAAGCCCAAGAAGCACGTCGTGAAGGAAATAGTTCGCTTGCGACACTTCGTTTAGACCTCGAGGGTCTCGATGAAAAACTGTCGGGACTCGTCTTCGACGAGAAGCTGGTTGAGCAGGCGCCAGAAGTTGAGCGCCTTGTCGAGGAACTAGGAGCAATCCGACAGAACATGAAGGACCTTCCGGGACTCAACAAAAAGGTTGGGGACCTTGAACGTACCCTAAAAATGCTGCTTCATAAGGTACCCGAAGGTTGCAAAAAAGACCATCGAGGCATACCAGAACTAACCGACGTGGAGCGGTCTCGAATCGAACGTTTGAGCGAGGACTGGATCAGAATCAAAGATTCCTTGTCTAAATCACTCAGCGCCCAAGACGAAGCTAAGCATCTTTATGAGCGAAACCTAGCGGAATCTATGGGGCTTGCGGGAGCAATAGACGTAACAAACCTTCGTGCGGCGGTCATGCGAATACGAGGGGAAGGCCAACTCGAGTCGGCATTGGATGAACTAAACGAGCAGATCGCAAACTCCCTCACTAAGGTAGAGGCGGTTATAGCTTCGCACGGAGTCAATATCGAAGCCCGGAACGCCGACATGGTCCCCCTGCCGTCGGTAGGAAGGGTTAATGAGGTTGACCAAACGGTCTTGACGACCAAGTCGGCTTACGATACGGCCCTTGGAGAAGAAAATCGCAACAAAGCCGAGCTCGCCGCACTGAATGAGCAGTTAGAACAGCACCGCTTGCTAGCCGACCCGCCATCGTTAGAGGATCTAGCAGCCGCCCGCCGTATGCGCGATGAAGGTTGGACAGTAATAAAGGGGATATGGCTGGACGATTCCGCCAACAAAGTACAAGCGGAAACCTGGAGTGATGGTCGTCCCCTCGACAGAGCCTTTGAAGATGCAATGAACGAGGCAGACGAAATCGCCGACAGACTCCGCCATGAGGCAGAGGCGGTAGAGCGTCAAGTGAATCTAAAAGCCCAGATCGCAGCTAAGGTCAAAATTGGTCAAACAGATCAAGTCGCAGTAGAAGAAGCTTTAAAACAGTACTCTGTCGCTCTGGACCAATGGCACAAGCTATGGGAGCCAGTGGGAGTCGAAGCCGCTAGCCGAGCTTTAATGGATGAGTTTCTAGTCACTATGCGGGATGCCGCATCAGAAGCTACCAAGGTCAAAGTTCTAGAAAGCGAAGCGGCTTCATTACAAGCTTCGATTGAGCGCTCCAAGATCGATCTTAGGTTCCTTTTGCATGAAGCGAAGGACCAGCCCGGAGAATCACTAAGCCTCACCGGACTGCTCGCTCGAGCGGAACAGATCTGTAACTCGTCGGATGAAACGCGCGAGAAGCGATTGCTAATGGACCAGACCCTGGAGAATAGTCGCAAATCGGTGGACGCGCAGGAACGCGCTGTCAAAACTGCCGAGATGGAGCGTGATTCGTGGAACCTCGAATGGTCAGAGGCCGTCGTTCCCATAGGAATTCCCACAAGCACTCCCCCCACCGACGTTGTTGGTCTATTATCGACAATCCAGCAGATTAACGACATTTCGCTTGAGCTGGACGAGCAGCGTCTCAGGGTTTCGGGGATCGAGCGCCGAAACCGGGAGGTCGCCACTCAGCTCGGCGAGGTACTGCAAGCGCTTCCACACCTTGAAATTGACGCATTTGGTACTGAAATTGCAATCAATACTCTGCAGGGTAAGTTAAAAATTGCCCAAAGTACTATGGCAACCCGGAAAGCGCTACTCGATCAGCGCTACGAAAAGGCCACCAGCGTCGATAAGGTCAGCGGTTCAGTGATACAAGCAGAAGCTTTAATCACAGAGCTGGTTGGCGAGTTCGGATTCGACAATGAATCAGCCCTAGTGAGGGCGATCGAACGGACAAATCGGATGACAGAACTCGAAGTTAAGATCCACGATATCGAAGACGAATTAATTGCCGCCCATGGAGTCTCTTTGGATCAGCTAGCCAGAGAGGTCGAATCCTGTTCAGATGTCGACATTGATAACAAGATCGAGCAATTGAACCTACAACGTGATTCCTGTGAGCGTGAGCGCCAAGAATTGACCCTGAAAATCGGTGGCCTCAGGGCGCAAAAGGAATTGATCACTGATTCCGATAAGGCGGCAATCGAAGCCGAGCTCACGCAGCAAATTCTTTCTGACGTCGGTACCTACACCGACGAATACGTCAGACTTACCCTCGCTAGGTACCTCCTCGAACAGGAGATTTCCGACTACCGCTCCCAGAACCAGGGTCCAATTCTGTTGAGGGCCAGCGAAATCTTTGGTCGAATAACGATCGGGAAATACGCAGGCATCGAGACTGACATTGACGACAAGGGCCGATTAGTGATCCTCGCAAAAACCAGTGCTGGCGGTTCGTTGGATGTAGCTGCCCTAAGTACTGGAACGAGGGATCAACTCTACCTGTCGCTCCGGCTAGCGGGCTTAGAACACTACGCCGTTGGTGCTCGAAATCTCCCTTTATTGCTCGACGATCTGTTCGTACATTTCGACGATGAACGAACCCAGGCTGGACTGGCGGTGATCGAGGAAATGTG
>JAJZCF010000145.1 GCA_021846265.1 Actinomycetes bacterium
TTCAGGTACCAATGTCGTAACTTTCACAAGCGCGATCGATTCTAACTTTAAGATCTCCGCTAACCCAGCCAGTAATTTTCAGCTAATCACAGTGCCCAATATTCAAGGCGATGCGACGTTAGAGCAAAGCCTCACGGCACTTAGCTGGAACTCGAAAGCCGGGGACGGAGGCATCTTTGCACTTATGGTTTCAGGGCAACTGAACATGAACGGCAAGTCGATCGACGTGAGTGGTAAGGGCTTCAGTGGAGGAGTTGGTTATTCGCTCTCTGGCGATAGCAACTACAGTGGAAGTTATCCTCAGCTCAACCTATCAACCCCTGGAGCAGATAATGTCAATGGCCAAAAAGGCGAAGGAATCTATGGAACCCCAAATTTAAGTCCTAGTTACAATTCTTCATCTTTTACCAACTACGTAGACGGTTATAGTGTTGGTGATTTCGGCATGGGGGCCTTGGGGAACGCCGGAGGTGGCGGTACCGATCCAAACCAAAAGTCTAACGACGAGAACACTGGAGGTGGCGGCGGTGGCAACGGCGGCACTGGTGGTAACGGCGGATACTCATGGGCGACCGGCTTCGACCTTGGCGGGCGCGGCGGATACTCTATAGCTAGCTCAGCCAATTCGCCTAGCTTGGTTCTTGGCGGCGGAGGCGGAGCCGGAACCATAAACAATGCCGAGCCATCTGGAGCTGGTTCTGGGGGGGCCGGTGGCGGTATCATCTACCTTCAGCTTGGAGGAATTTCGGGACCGGGGACGATATCGGCGAATGGCGGCAACGGAATCACAACTCCCAACAATGACGGCTCGGGTGGAGGTGGGGCAGGCGGTACGATTTTCCTCCAGACCTCCGCTCTTTGCGATAACGAAAGTGGTCTAACGATAGATGCCACTGGCGGTAACGGCGGGAACACTTGGAGTACACAACCGCTATTTCCGGCCGCGGCCCCGAAATCGGCGAGTGGTATGACAAATGTCAATGGAAATGCCCATGGCCCAGGGGGCGGAGGTGGAGGCGGTATGCTTTATACAAATCTCACCGCGCCTCAAAATTCGTTGGTGGGTGGTGAGCCTGGAACTACGACGCAGGGATCAGGGATCGCCATTTCGGAGGGGATAGCTTATTCACCGTCAGTTCTGTCGATTCCTACTAGGTTTAGTGGACCCTTGACTTTGACGCAACTCAACTATGGTGCAGCTGCTGGGGATCCCGGGGTGTCAGTTGGACTTTCTAGCGGACCTAGACCTTCTTCGTCGACTTTAGAGTGCGTTGTGCCGATACCAACCACCGTACCTACCACTTCGACGACAGTTGTCACGACAACGACGGTTCCACCTACCACAACGATTCCACCTACCACAACGACTTTGCCCTCCGCTCCAGCGTTACCGTCGACTTCGCCGGTTGTGAACGTGACCGAGCCTAGTTCTCAGGTTACAATCACGGTCCCAACGGCCCATACTGGCGAACCTTGGAGCAGCTCAAAGTGGTGGCTGCTGACGAGCGCAATTGGTCTTTCGGGGCTCATCTTGATCTTTCCTAGGAGGAAGAACTCCAACAGGTCTCTCGGCAAATAATAGCCGTAGCTAGATCTTTTTTACTATTATCAGCGGCGGATGGGTGGCCTACTCGGCTCCTATCCGCTGTTGGGTTAAATGGCAAATTGTGGCAAAATCTTGGCCTTGTAGTACGAGAAAGTAGTGCGTAGCTGAATGTTACTTTTTTATTTTTTGGCGTAGCGATGGCGAACCCCTTCACTTGACTGTGCAAAAGGACATTCTGGGTGATGTGCCCTCGGTGCCTCTCATCCTCCCAATCAATGCGAGTTTTCTGGAGACTTGGGGTGGATTGCTTTGTCGTTGGTTTCAATTGAACCGCTCTAAAACTAGATAGAAGATCGGCATTTTTAATATGGTGGAATGCAAAGCTCGTCGAGGTCGGCGGCGACGCTGCAGCGCAACTTCTTCCCCTTCGAGAAGAACTTGTAAGGCCGGGCGGAGTAATTCGTGGCTCGCCGTACGGATTAGTGGCCGATGTGGGTAACAATCATGGCCAAGTTCGGAAGTGAATTTGTGGCGGTAACCATTAAGACGAAAGCATCATTTTTCAAAGGCGCTATGCGAATATTCTTGCTGAGGCAAACATCTTGAAGCTTGATAATACTGCCTGTCGTTGACCATTGCCAAAAAATGAGCGAAAAGTCACGGGAGCGAACTCAGACAAGAGCCCATGTTGTGGCGGAAAACTTTGGCCACGGCGCTAAGAGCTGCTTACCGGAAGGTATACAAAGATTTTGACCTGACCGCGTTGGCAGCGTTGTGAGGCGATTGCTCTGCGAGATTTGGGTTCAGGGTGAATGTCAGTGAACTTTCTGAATGAAACTAAAGAAAATGTTCGCTAAAGGTTACAAAAGAATCGTCTTGCAGTTAACGGAACCTTAATTGGGTGGTTAATCCGGCCAGTTACCTTCGGTATAACGAAGTAAAGCTGGAGTGGGAGTCTGTGTGGCGAGCATAAGAATTGCGGGTCTAACCAAGAGTTTTGGTGCTAAAGCAGTCGTAGACGAAGTTGATTTAGATATTGACGACGGTGAATTCATCGTCTTGCTCGGCCCGTCTGGATGCGGCAAAACGACGGTACTAAGAATGATCGCCGGCCTTGAGCAGATAAGCGGCGGAAAGCTGTTCTTTGACGAAAAGCTTATGAATAGCGAACCGCCAGATCGACGAAATGTGGGCATGGTGTTTCAGAACTACGCGCTCTACCCACACATGACCGTTGAGAAGAATCTGTCTTTTGGACTCGGATCTCGACCAAGGGTCGGTTCCCGCGCATCGGCCAAGCAAGAGATCAGAAGCAAAGTCGCCGATGTTGCCAAGTTGCTAGACATTGAGCATCTTTTGGAACACAGACCCAAGCAGCTTTCGGGTGGCCAGCGACAGAGGGTTGCCCTTGGGCGCGCCTTGATACGAAAGCCTTCAGTTTTTTTGATGGACGAGCCTCTATCTAATCTCGATGCAAACCTTCGTGAAAAGGTGCGCATGGAGTTGGCCAAGCTCCATGATCAGCTTGCTATTACAACGATATTTGTCACACATGACCAGGTGGAAGCGCTTACCCTAGCGGACCGGGTAGTTGTCATGAACCAAGGGAAGGCTCTGCAGATCGGTACTCCAAGCGAAATCTACAGCTCACCTGCGGACTCGTTTGTTGCCCATTTCATAGGTACTCCTGGTATGAATCTCTGGACACTTCCCTGCCGATACCCAAATGGCCTTAGCGCTCCGGGGGACGGCATAGATGATAGTCTCGGCGTCCAATTGGGAGGTTCCGTGACCTTGGCGACGGAATTTTCTGATGTTCTGGACGAGGCTGGAGAGTTGGTTACCTTAGGCATACGCCCAGAGCATCTGCGCCCGGTCGAAGAGATCAAAAGCCCAGCGGCCATGATCGATTTTCGCATTGAGTCTTTCGAGCAGCTGGGGAGCCACCAACTTGCCTATGGGTATCTTGGGACAAGCGATAAAGAGCCTGGCGTCGTCCAACTGGATGCCAAGTATCGATGCCGCAGGGGGGAGCATGTGACCCTGGCTGCGGGCTTTGATGACGTGCATTTTTTTGCAGCTGACAGCGGGAAAAGGCTTTCCGGCCCCAACATTTTGCACCTTGACATAAGGGTGAACGCATGATGCGATCTCTGCACTTGTGGTCAAACAGATCGCTAGGCGATTCAAGGTCAGCGACCCTTAGGAAATTGGTGGTGAGATGACCATTTCCGAATCTTTGAGGCGACCGCTTGGCCTTGACAATACTGCCGCCCAAACTGCGGCCCATGACCAGGTGCCCAACATCCAGAGGCCCGTTTCGGCGCTAAGAGGTAGGTTGAGACACCTGAAGGATAGGCTGGCCGGATACGGACTACTACTGCCGGCGATAACGGTCTTCTTGGTCTTTTTTTACCTGCCGGCAGCCTATCTGATCTACGTCTCATTCTTCCATTGGGGAGTTCTTTCCTCCGCCATGAAGTTTGTTGGTCTAGCTAATTTTCGAGTGCTCTGGCATCAGCCTCTTTTTTGGCACTCGATTGTGACCAGCGCTTACTACACGGTCGTGATGATTCCGGCCACGGTATTTCTCGCCCTCGGGATTGCCCTGGTCCTCAAGGAGGCCGTGTCAGCTAAGAGGGGCGGCGTCTGGCGAGCGGCAGTATTCCTTCCCCATGTGACGCCGGTCGTAGCAACCTCGATAATCTGGGTCTGGATCTTCAACCCCCAGTTCGGCCTGGCTAATTTTGTGCTTCGAACGCTCCACCTGCCCGCCTTGGGTTGGTTGGAAAGCATCCACTGGGCTTTGCCCGCGGTGATGATTGATAGCCTCTGGCACTCTCTTGGGCTATATGTGATCATTTTTCTGGCCGGCATGGCTAATCTCCCTCGAGAACTACTCGAGGTTGCCCGCCTTGATGGTGCCAAAAGCCACCGGATCTTCTATCGCATCATCTGGCCGCTCCTTTCCCCCACAACCTTCTTTGTGGTTGTGCTGGCGACGGTGAATAGCTGGCAGGCCTTCTCGCAGATCTACACAATGACCGGAGGTCCCCATGGCGGCGCCGGAGGGCCAGCATTTGCAACTACCACCGATGCACTCTTGGTCTATCAGACTGCATTTACCTATTATCACTTCAGCCTCGCAGCTGCGATGAGCCTGATTCTTTTTGGGATAATCCTCCTACTTACCCTGATACAGAAGTGGATCTCAAACAAGGTGGTGTTTTACCGATGAGCTTCGTCGCTTCGCACGCCGCAGATGGTGAAATCCGATCGAGCAACAAAGCGCTCAGGATTTTGCGTTGGGCAGCGGTTTTGGTGATCGCAGTAGGGTTCGCGTTTCCACTCTATTGGGTGCTGGTGACCGCCTTTAACTCGCATTCGGGCGTTTTTTCGATACCGCCTAACTTCGTGCCCTCCTTTCATGCCGATGCATTTCTCTACGTGTTGGAGCACACTAGC
>JAJZCF010000146.1:0-3701 GCA_021846265.1 Actinomycetes bacterium
TAACTGAGTCTCCTTCAAACCCGGGGCATATCATTCCTTCGCTCCGGTTGGGTTATGTTGTCCCAACCGTCATTACTAATATGACCCCCTCCGACCCCCTCTTGGCCACCCGTCACTTCCCGGGGGTACCGGTTATAAACAAGCTCGTTCCTGACCTCCGCAGGATCAGGGCCAAGGAGGGCCTCTCCGGTTCCCACGACAACTTTTGGTACGTTCCACTTCCCCTACGCCGGAGGGTTCTTCGACACCCGCTCCAGAATCCTCGGTATCTTCCATGGCCTTCGCCAAACACACACAAGCTCGGCTCCCTCTATTTCCTGCTTTCGCAGAAACCCTTACGACGCTGCAGAATTCGCTTTATGCGGCGGAGCGCACATCGGATCCACCTCGCTTCGACCCAGGCATCTCTACCTAAATCAAAGGTTCCACTACCAAGGACTCTGGCGTCTCCTTGGACCGGACTTACACCAGCAAACTATCGTGAGCTTGTAGCTCGGTTACGTCATTTCAGCCTCCTTGGCGTTATGACGCCCGAGCTTCTGGACGCACGTGGTTCTAGGTTTAGGCCAGCCAGCCGTGCAACTAGGATGCCTGCTCGGGGCTGGAGTCTTGCCCGCGCCGCTTCTTGATTTCGTCCCTGATGAATGACGCTACCAGGACTATGGAAAGAAGCCCAGCGGCCAGCAGCGCCATCGCACGCCCCTTTGCCGAGCGAAGCCACGTACTGGCATAGCCGACCAATGGCACATCGTGCTTGACTACGTAGACGACGGGACTTTCCACACGAACTGTCCACGGGTCCTCGGTCGGGTTGGCCACGCCACGCGTGCGTATTTCGGTCCCAGAGGAGGTTTTTTTCAACCAGACGATCTTGTGCACGTAAGTGACGCTCGGATCGCTCGGAGGATGAAGCAGCGCGATCTGGCCCAGGGTTAGGCTCGCCAGGGGCTCGCGCTCAGATATTGCCACGGAGCCGATGGGCAAGTCGGGAACCATGCTTCCTGTAAGAATCGGGGTTATTTGCCATTGGCGGCTCACTACGGAAACCGAGGCTGCCAAGAAAAGTGCCGCGGCCACTACAAGGATCAGCCAGGACAGGGCTTTGCGCAACATCCTGGAGATGGTACGGAGCCACCCGTGATGCCTGTCCGACGCCGCGGGTGCCATGGTCTCAGCAAGCCCCATTGACTTTCCTCGATCCAGATCCCGCGGCGACCGAATTCAGCCCGCTCGTCAAGGCAGAGTATCGCCGATCACCGAGAAGCTTGGCGTGATGTTCTGATCCTCCGCCGAGTTTCCCGTCGCGTCGGAGACCGCCACTACCGCCTTGAAGCTGATGCCGCCCTCACTGCCGGGCGCGACCAACGCCGAGGTCTGGGTATTGCGCCATGGCTGTACGAAGCCGTTGAGCACCTTGAATTGCCCATTGGCGTTGGCCGCAGTCTGGCCGATCAGCTCGTAGAAGGTGATGGCGCTGTAGGTGTTCCCGTAGCGATCGGTCAGTCCGGTGTTGAGCGCTCCTTGTAGGCACTGGGCGCCGACCACGGTACTGGGAGCACTGAAGTCGTTCACGCCATTGCAGGCATCGTAGCTGCCACTCAGCGTTTTCCCGTAAATGGTTCCATTCGCGAAGTCCTGGTACTGTCCAACTGCTTGATATGCGTATATCTTGGTACCCTGGGCTAGGGGATTGTTCTGATTGGCTGCGTATTTGACGTATTGAACAAGGCCCTGTAGTGATCCGTAATCCTGAACGGAGAAGTTCGATCCATAAGCGACTCCAGGCGAGACATTGGGGATGGTTATCGAGAGGTTGCTGCCCGAAGCGGTCTCAACCGGGGCGTTATATCCAGATCCCCACTGCCACACCCCATTGGCTGCCGAACCCTCGAAGCACTGGTTGCTTCCGAACCAGGCGTTGTTTGAGGCTACACCACCTTGAGTGCAAGTTATGGAGGACTCACTGATCCCCTTTGACACATTAAGCACGAAAGTGCCGCTGGTGACGGCCAGAGAACTGCTGACCGTGGAGGTGAAGGCAGCGTAGCCCCCCACTCCAACAAATGCTAGCGACGCGACTCCAAGCGATCCCGCGGCAAAAATGAGCTTCGATGACACCGGCTTCTCTCCTTTTCTCAAGGGAGCGCCGGTTTCGCCACTCGTCAAACCCAGCAACATGGCGACCATCTAGCTGGCTGGGTAAAATACTCGCTTCCGCAGGAAAGTATAGGCCGAAATCGCAGCTCTCTGTAATTAAGCTATTAATTAAGACGATGTAATTTGTTGCTTGCCCGAGCGGGTTGTTTCAAGAAATAGCTGTGAGAGGCGCGACCACACGGTGGGCATGAATGTGGCTCGACCCAATACCACTTAGTTAGTGTCCTCCGCTTCTAGGTTCGACCAATGCCAAGAATCCGTCAGATCAAGTTATCGAACGATGAACTCTTCAGAGCGCCGGGATAACCCGGCATGGGGAAAGGAATGAAAACTCGGTGGCTCCCGCCTGCCAGTGTGCAGGCTCCCTTCCCGAGCGTTCGCTTCGACGCCATCACCCGAGGGAGGCGCCCATTGCGGTAGTCCCGCATGATGGGATCTGTCCGGGGGCCGCTCGCTGGCCTAGCGAATTCCCGATGGCTACCTCAACGGACCGTGCTCGATCGGATCCGAGCACCGTCGTGCACGACTGGGAGACCGGACACAACGTGCTTGCCGGCGGGCCGGAGATGGTGCTCCAGTTGCTCCGGACGCTCCCCGGCTACGGAAATCCCGGCTCGACCTCGACAAACTCTCAATAGCGACTGCATACCCGGCTCGCGATGTGGAGCTGGAAACCGCGAGTATTGAGGGGTTTTCGCGTTTCAGTTAGGGGTTGATGGTCTTGAGAAGGGGCCAGTTCACTCCTCCGGCATAGAGTAGGGAGCGAATCCGTTAGCTCCCCTCTTCAACTCGTGTTATGTTGCACTTCGAAGTTGAGTCCGCCCACCTTGAGAAGCTACAGGCACCCCTGTTTGAAACTCCTCACGGTGTCATCGGACTTAGTGGTCACAAGTGGGTAGACCCCACTAAAAGCTGAAGAGCCAGTAGTACCGACGGCAGAGGCTAGAAAGCTGCCCTGTTTTGCCTTTCGCAGCTTAAACCAAGATAAAGCGGGTCTTATTTAGCCGAAATGCGAGCCAATAAGCCAGATCCGTGGGCTTTACGCCCCTGGCCGCACTCATTCCCCCTTGGTTGCGAATCATTTCGACTGGAAGTGGCGAACCAGCCCTGGAGCGGGCGACGAGAATCGAACTCGCGTTCTCAGCTTGGGAAGCTGATGTTCTGCCGCTGAACTACGCCCGCAATACCGAACACACTAGTCGTTGCGCTAACGTGTCGGTATCTATGATCCTATCCGACAAATCAATACGGGAAGAGATTGCCCTAGGGAACATCGTCATTGATCCAATGGATGAGAGCTGTGTTCAGCCCTCATCGGTCGATCTGCATCTCGATAGGTACTTTAGGCTTTTTCGGAACCATTCAATTAAGGTGATCGACGTGAAGTTGGCGCAGACTGAACTGACTGAGCTCGTCAGCGTCGAAGGCGATCAGCCACTGATCCTTCATCCAGGCGAGTTCGTCTTAGGATCTACCTCCGAATGCGTCGAGCTTTCGTCAGAACTTGTCGGAAGGCTCGAAGGGAAGTCGAGCCTGGGCAGGCT
>JAJZCF010000146.1:3801-4947 GCA_021846265.1 Actinomycetes bacterium
CAAGTGCTCGACGGATTCTTAAGATGCGTTCATTCGGACGATCGAAGAGGTTACTGTAGAGTAATAAAGTAGTGATTGCAGGTATCTGACTCGCCGCAAGGCGACGCTTTGATCCGGTGACCCGCTGTCCAGAAGATGGACCAGGTTCTTGGGAGGGAACCTTGAGACTCATAATTGGCCTGTTAATTACGATCGTCGCTGTGGCGATCGCAGGTAGGCGATTTCTATTCATATCCAAGCTGGTCCGGTCTGGAAAACCGGCCCCTGGCCGTACAGATGGCGCAGGGGCACGAGTACTGGCCGAGCTGACAGAAGTATTGGGCCAGAAAAAGCTTCTTAAAAAGACAGTCCCAGGAATAGCCCACTTCTTTACCTTCTGGGGCTTTACGATTTTGCTGGCCACCATTTTGGAGGCATTCGGCGGGCTCTTTGATCGTCACTTTCATATTCCGATTATCGGGACAATGGGGTGGCTCGGCTTCTTGGAAGACTTTTTCTCGGTTGCGGTCCTTTTGGCGCTGATCGTCTTTTCGATCATTAGGGTGCAAAATGCTCCGGCGAAAAAGGAGAGATCCTCTCGTTTCTACGGCTCCCATAACGATGCGGCGTGGCTTGTTTTAGCGGGCATAGCACTCGTGGTGATAACCCTTCTCCTCTACCGGGCCTTCCAAGTCAAAGATGGAGACTTTCCATATTCGAACTGGGCCTTTGCCTCTCATGGACTAGCGGCGCTGTTCGGAAATATCTCCCAGAGCACCGCCTATACCTTGGAGTCGATCTTCTTGGTCGCCAACATCTTGGTAATAATGGCCTTTTCAGTATTTGTCGCCTATTCCAAGCACCTCCACATTTTCATGGCGCCCTTGAACATCGCCTTTTCTCGCAGGCCGAAGGCGCTTGGCAACCTTGCTACCACACCATCCATGGACCCAGAGACCCTTTCAGAAGACGACGTTTTCGGGGTCGGGGAGATCGGTCAGTTCTCTTGGAAGCAGATGCTCGACCTCGTTACCTGTACCGAATGCGGGAGGTGCCAGGAGCAGTGCCCGGCTTGGAACACCGAAAAGCCGCTGTCGCCGAAGCTTTTGATTATGGCGCTTAGAGAGCACCTTTTCGAATCTGCACCTGTTCTGCTCGGTACGGCAC
>JAJZCF010000147.1 GCA_021846265.1 Actinomycetes bacterium
CGCAACCACCGCGTCCAACTATCTGGTCAGCGAGGCGACCAATCTCCTCCACCCCTTTTGGCATTGCTGCACCGTGAGCGAGACGACCGATCTCCTTGGCGAGAGCAGGAAGGCCAAGGAAGCACGGACCACATTGGCCTGCCGTCTGCGATGCAAGGTACGCCACTATTCCAGAGGCTTCCACCAACGGACAGGCCGAAGAGAAACCGATGATTCCGGCCCCTACTCCGAGACCCAATTTCCTCAATTCGGGCTGATTAAGTTTCAGATCGGCGATCCGATCGGGCGGTACGATCTGTCCGAAGTAGCCACCCATCAGTACAGAACTAGCCGCACTGGTGTCGATCTGGGCGTAGCTGATTATCTCGCTAATGGGCGTGCCAACCTCGACCTCGACGACAACGTAAGCACCATCGTGTGACACGATGGTCAAGAGCTGAGATCCGTACGGTCCGCCTTGCACCCCCATTGAGCGATAAAAGGAGGTCCCGGACCGCACAATTAGGGCTATCGTTGCATACGTTTCGACATTTGAGATAAAAGTTGGCTTCTTGGAAACGCCTATAGCGATGGGTCTATCGGGAAAGTAAGCGGGCTTTGGACCCTTCCCATTGAGTTGCTGAATAATAGATGTCTCTACTCCGGAGGTATATCCGGGATCGGCAATCCTGGGTGCCACCGGGACCTTGTCCAACCTCAATTTCCGACGCTCCCTAAGGGCCGCCTCGACCGCAGACACCACCATCTGGTTTTTAGTCTTCGCCATAAGATAAGCCTTCGACGCCCCAAGGGCTCCGGCGACTATTGCTATCCCCTCAAGGACCAGATGAGGCTGATGGATTAGTAAAGATGCGTCCTTATGCGCTAGGGGTTCCGACTCAGAACCGTTAGCGACGACGATTGATTTTCCTATAAATGACGCCATCGAAGCCAGCTTCTTGGCGGTGGGAAAGCCCGCTCCACCGCGACCGTTCAGCCCTGCTTCGTCCAACATCTCGACGAGCGAAGCGAAGTCAACCTTTGGCATTCGCAGATCTCCATGGGCCCTCAAGTGATCTGGAAAACTCATAGTTCGCTGCGGCATCGCTCGGATAGAACCCGCCGCTTGCTCGGGGGAGACGACTAGACCTGGCCAATTGGTAAATGACGAAGGCACCTGGCTAATCATACTGAGACACTCCATTTGGTAACTGATATCTGCCTTGTTCCGCAACTGGCGGTGATTGGTGCCAGGAATAGTCGTAGTAACTGCAACTTACTAGTTGTCACCCGAAAAACTTTGCGCCGGCACATAAGGGCCGACCTGGCCGGTAAATGAGGTTTGGCCAGCGTTTACACTTGCGGAGAGAGTAACGCTTTGCCCAGAGTTATCCTTGATCGAAAACCCGATCGCCCCATTGTTCAAACTGGTAACCTGCCCATTGTACGCTACGTTTCCCGATTTTGACACAACCTCGACGATCGAAGAGGACATCGACAGTCCTTGGTCCGCCGGGACACCTACCAGGGTTACAACTAGGTCGTACCCCTTCAATGAGCCGAGCGGACCCATCAATCGTAGGGCCAGCTCACCTTGACTGTTCTGTGCTGACTCGGTGATACTTCCCGACCAGTTGGAAGTAAAGTTCGAGGGGATGTTGACGCCAGATAGAGCAGTTAGGTTTTTAGTTAATGCGACGGGGGTCGTAACCGCATTCTGGGAAAAGACCCCCGAAATTCCGGCATTTGCCCTCTTTGCCCAGTTCGTTTTGAAGGGGCCAATGACGCTAAAGCCAACCACCGAAAGTGGGGCAATCACTGCGAGGGCCCCGAAAAGAATCCTCTTCGATGACCCAGCTTCAGTCTTGTCCAAAATCCTGATCCAGGCGGTAATCAAGAATGCTGCACCGACCACCAGGTAGAATACCTTGCCTAGCAAGAATCTCGAATCGGAACCTGTTCCAAGACCATGAACGATAGATGCGAAGAACGCTATGTAAGCGAGTAGATGGACGATCTTCCAAGTCCGCTGCTTCATCTTTATTCGAATCAGTGACGTTACAAGTACCGCTATGCCGATATCTATCGCAATCGCCCCGAAGCCGATCCACAACGGACGGTAGGTAGAGACGAAGGGGACGAAGACGTCAAGCAAAGTTATCGGGACGAATGGATCCATCATTGCGGTGATGATGTGAATCGAAAGCACGACTACCGCCAAAAGCGAAAGGCTCCTATGGGTTTCTACCGTTATGAACCTCGGCAGGCGGGCAGATAGTCTCGTTTGCGAGGCAGTCATCAAGCCCAAAACGGCGATAGCACCCAAGAGGGCCAGCCCGACAAAACCGGCGCCCCTCGAAATGTACCACAGTGGACTCGGTGCGGTGACAGCCAGGAGAATCAAATTGAAGCTCCTTGGGTCTTGCGCCGCCGGGGCCAACTACCCAGCGTTTTTGAACTACCGTCCCTGAGTTTCACTATCGCCGGGAGTCGGGTCGATTCGAGCCAGGCAAGCCCAAATGAACCCATCGCAATAGTCGCTGTAGAGGCGATGTTCGCATCGAGTGCAGATCCAGCAAGGACAGTGACAGCTTCAATCTCGCCTACTGCGGAGCGGCCGGTATAGGGGTCGATAATATGATGGTGGAGTGCTCCGCTCTTCGACCAGCTCCTCTTCTTAATCGAAGAGGTAGCTACGCCCCCGCTTGAAAAGCCCAAAATCTCCCCAGGTGAGTCGATATTGAGCGACTGGTCATCGGTGACATTGATGTACCAGGGGTTGGCTTGATCGCTACTAAAGCAGGATATGTCGCCGCCAAGGTTGACCAAAACATCGACTTCGTAGGTGCCTAAAAGAGAATCTCGGATCCGATCTGCCAAATGAGGTTTTGCGGTGGCCCCGAGGTCCAGCAAGACCCCGGGGGGGACCTTTACGCTTCTAGCCCCAGGATCCAAAACGACGCTCCTGTAGCCACTAGGCATCACTACCCGCATCTTCACGCCGTCTTGGACTTCGGCCTTGAGCAACTCAAAATCCTTGCAATAGCCGAGATCTGAAATCGTCTGGCCTAGGGTGGGGTCGAGATACCCCTTGGTAATGGTTGATGCCCTAAGAGCCTGGCTGATCTCGTCGTACAATAGGCCAGATACGACCATTGCCACACCATCGTTCGCCGCTAGTCGGCTCACCTCGGAGTCCAGACGAAAGCGGCTCGCCGCCAGATCCAGTTCGTCGATCATCTGATTGAACTCGTCCACCATCTGATCGAAATACCTGCCTGGCCCCCCGTCCTCTAGCCTAACCACAAATGAGCAGCTGGTTCCGAGTGCGGCCCTCTCGTAAAACCTCATGGTCATTATGACGCCCCGGTTGCCGCAGAAGGAGTAGGGGCCGAAGCCGACGGTGCCGAAGCCGACGGTGCCGAAGCCGACGGTGCCGAAGAACCGGCCGAAACCGGCGGAGGCGCCAGTGTCGAAGAAGTGACGTTGTAAGTAGACGAGCCACTTTGGCTGGTGGAGGTGGTGCTAGCGGTCGTCGTTTTTCCTGAAAAGGTCTTCTCGGCCAAACCCGACACGACGACCGTCGAACCGAGTGCTCCGAGCCAAAGCGCCCTATTGATCCGCTTAGCTTTGGACAATGATTCGTCTCTAAACCTCGTGGAATATTTGCGCATAAAATCCTCTGAAACCTGTCTCTGTAAAAGTTCTAACTTCAACCATTAACAACACATCAGCCTGTGCTCAAACTGAATCGATCTCTAGAAAACCTTGGCAAGGGTGTTGGGCTTGAGCTCTTATCGAAATAACTCCAACTGCTGTTCGCAAATTTCAAAGCGCCAACAGCCTCAAAGTGACCCATCGCTCACTATTGAAAAGCCAGAGCCCGATCCTCCAAGTCAGCCTCCTCAAGTTGATTTATTGCCTTAGGTGAGTGCTGGAAATCGAGGTGTCGAAAAAAGAAGTTCCGAATGTGCTAGCTTCCAAAAAGGAACAAATGGGGGGTGGGGAAAGTTGTCTCAAGGTTCAAGCGGATCACTTCATAGCTTCCACTTTTCCGAGGAGCACCGAGCCCTCGTCGACTCGGTCGACGGATATCTCGAGCGCCTAGGGCCGAGAAAAAAGGAATTCCTCAACCAGATCTTTGAACAAGGTGAGTATCCAGACGAACTTATCCAGGCGATGGTAGACCTTGGACTCTTCGGAGCTTTGATCCCCTCGCCCTACGGTGGCAGTGGTCTTGGCCTGCTCGGGATGGCTCTCGCTATGGAGAGGTTCGCTTCTTTCGGATTGGCCAACACATTGGCCCTTTTGACAACGATGGATGCAATGGCGATCCAGCGAGGAGGAACCGAGGAGCAGAAGCAACTTTGGTTACCCCAGATCGCCGAGGGCAAGATCAAGAGTGCCTTCGCCATCACCGAAGCCGACGCGGGAACAAACTCTTTTCGGATAGCGCTCTCCGCCAAAGAGACAGACGGAGGAGGATTTGTGCTCAACGGCGAAAAGGCTTGGATCACCGGCGTGGATCGCGCCGATCACCTCTTGGTGGTCGGCCGAACGACCACATACCAGCAGGCCAGGTCGGCCGGACTTCCAAAAGCTTTCGGAATGAGTCTGTTTTTTATTGACACAGCTACAAAGGGCATCACCAAGTCAAAGATGAAAACGATGGGGATCGAGGGCTTTAATCAATTTCAGCTCTTTTTCGACGATGTCGAAGTTCCTAAGGCTGCGCTAATCGGAGAGAAAGATCTAGGAGCGGCCGTTCTGTTCGAAGCACTCAATCCCGAAAGAATCATTGCCGCCTCATTTGCGGTTGGAATGGTCGACTATTTCGTGTCTAAGTCGGTTGATTATGCTAAAGAACGGCGAGTCTTTTCCGACGCTCCCATAGGGAGCTACCAGGCGGTACAACACCCGCTCGCCAAAATTCGCATCACTCAGGAAGGCGCAAGACTCC
>JAJZCF010000148.1 GCA_021846265.1 Actinomycetes bacterium
GAGTCACGAGCTTGGACGATCCATGTCGGCGATACTGCGCCCAAAGCAGCTGGAACGATTCACACCGACTTCGAACGAGGCTTTATAAAGGCTGAAGTGGTGAGCTATCAAGATTTGATTGAAGCGGGAAGTATCCAGGCGGTAAGGGCCTTAGGCAAGGCTCGAATCGAAGGCAAGGAATATGTCATGAAGGACGGCGACGTTGTCGAATTTAGGTTTAACGTTTGATTCTTCGTCAATAAAGATTTCCGCTCCATGACCTGCTCTCGTCCGGCAAGCTTGAAGATTAGCCCTTCTTTATGGCATTTACGCCAAGGCCCTCGAAATGAACTTCGCAACTTGATCTGCTTCAATTAAAAATGCATCATGCCCAAAATCCGAATGAATAATGGTGAACAGCTCCGTCGTCGGAATCAATTCAGCCAGTTGATTCTGCTGCCACAACGGGTACAACCGGTCGCTGTCCACGCCCGCTATGAAGGTCTTCACCGAAATGGATGAAAGTACCTCGGCAAGACTGGCCCTCCCCCTTGCCACATCGTGGGTATTCATCGCCTTTGACAACACCACGTAGCTGTTGGGGTCAAACCTCTCATTCAGTTTTACTGCATGATTTTCTAGATAACTTTCAATTGCAAAGTTTCCGATCCCATTGGCATCTCCGCCACTTTGGAGCTTTCTCCCGAACCTAGACTGAAACTCCAGCTCACTTCTATAGCTGTACATCGCCAGCTTGCGAGCTATCGCCATCCCAACAACTGGTCCAAGCCCATCGCCATGACCGTAATAGTCTCCTTCAAAAAACAGCGGGTCAGACATAATTGTTTCTATCTGAATAGAACAAAGAGCTATCTGTTCTGCAGAAGCTGCGGCGGTTGCGGCCAATATCAACATGCGATCTACGAGCTTGGGAGCCATAATCGCCATCTCCAGGGCCCTCATCCCGCCCATCGAGCCACCCACGATGCCGGTCCACCGACCGATACCAAGGGCTTTGGAAAGTTCGAGGTCCACGACCACCTGATCCCTGATTGTAATCTCGGGGAATTGAGACCCATAGGCCCTCGAAGTGCCTGGGATGTTTGAAGACGGTCCGGTAGTTCCTTGGCAACCACCAAGAACGTTGGGGCACACGACAAAGTACTTGTCGGTATCTATGGCTTTGCCCGGTCCGATCTGGTGGTTCCACCAGCCTGGTGTAGGGTGCCCACTCTCCGCCGGCCCGGCGGCATGGGAATCTCCAGTTAAAGCATGGAGTACCAAAACCGCATTGGATCCATCAGAATTGAGACTTCCCCAAGTTTCATAGGCAACTACGACGCTAGAAAGCGAACCACCCATTTCCAGTCGAAGTGGCGAGGAGTTGAACAGTTCAACGAACTTCCGATTCCCAGGTGA
This sequence comes from Actinomycetes bacterium, assembly GCA_021846265.1. Classification (GTDB taxonomy): domain Bacteria; phylum Actinomycetota; class Acidimicrobiia; order Acidimicrobiales; family Acidimicrobiaceae; genus JABEUN01. The sequence goes on from JAJZCF010000148.1 coordinate 1,399, forward strand.
AGAAGAGGGGCCGTAAACGGCCCGCTCTAAAACCCTTCTTCTCCCCTGTTCGCTCTCCTGTCGAGTCACCCCTTAGTTGCTACCCTAAATCCTGTCTCGAGATCAGCGATGATATCGTCGATACTCTCAAGTCCAACCGACAACCTGATCATGTCCTCGGTCACACCCGAAGCAAGCTGCTCTTCTGCAGTCAGCTGAGAATGAGTTGTCGAAGCGGGATGAATAACCAACGAACGCACGTCTCCCACATTAGCCAGATTTGAGTGCAGTTCAAGCGAATCAACGAAGGCTTTGCCCGCTTTCAAGCCGCCCTCAATTCCAAAGCTAAGTATCGCTCCAGAACCTTTTGGAAGGACGGTCTTGGCCCGCTCGTTCCACTTTGAAGACTTCAGCCCCGGATAATTTACCCATTTCACCTCGGCTCGACTCTCAAGATACTCCGCCACCCGAAGCGCATTGGAAGCGTGGCGTTCCATCCGCAAAGATAACGTTTCAATCCCTTGAATGATCAAAAAGGCGTTAAAAGGCGAGATTGCCGAACCAAAGTCTCTCAAACCTTGAAGTCGTGCCTTGATTGCAAACGCTCCCGGTCCAAGTGCTTCCCAAAATTTGAGACCATGATAGGAAGGATCCGGCTCCGAAAATCCGAGATGCCGAGGGCTCTCTCCGAAATTGAAGGATCCGCCATCAACAATTACTCCCGCTATCGAAGTACCATGTCCGCCAAGAAACTTTGTAGCAGAATGTACTACGACATCGGCACCGTGCTCCAGCGGCCGAGCAAGATAGGGGGAAGCCAGCGTGTTATCAACAATCAATGGCAAGGAGTACCGATGTGCGAGCTGGGAAACGCCCGCTATGTCAAGCACGTCGCCTTTTGGATTTCCAATCGTTTCCCCGTAAAAGGCCTTTGTATTCTCCTGGATCAGACTCTCCCACTCGGAAAGATCGTCTGGATCAGATACAAAACTAACCTTTATCCCTAGCTTCTCCATGCTGTAGCGAAAAAGCGAATAGGTTCCGCCATAGAGAGACGACGATGACACTATGTGGTCGCCCGACTCAGCAAGATTTAATATCGCCAAAGTTGCCGCAGCCTGACCGGAGGAAGTGGCGAGCGCCGTTACTCCGCCTTCAAGGGAAGCTATACGCTCTTCCATGACTGCCTGGGTTGGATTCATGATTCTCGTATAGATATTCCCTGTTTCGCTCAGTCCGAACAGCGCTGCGGCGTGATCAGAATCCCTAAACGAAAACGAAGTCGTCTGATAGATCGGAACTGCGCGCGCCCCCGTCGTGGGGTCTGGCACTGCTCCTGCATGAATCTGACGAGTCTCGAAGCCTTGAGTGTTTGAAGTCATAGTCCTACAGTATAAGAATTGTTGACTATTTTCATCACCTTTTCCAAAGCAGATTAACTTTTAGGGCGAATTTAGCTTCGACCAGCACCGTCGGAAAATTTCCAAAGGCCAGACGCCATTGACGGTCGATGGGCAGACTGCAAATATCGGTCAAGCATGTCCACATAGCCACCTATCGTCGTCACCTATCGTCGGTACCAACCGACCTTTGGTCAACTTGACTACGCTGTCAAGGCCTTTGAGCGTGCGATCGTTGCCGATTAGTTCACGTCGAATTTACTCTGGCTTCACCAAATGAAACTATTATCTCGATCTGAGCCTGGAGGAAAATCTGAAAACCCCTGAAGTGTTATTTTTGTGCGTACACAACGCCGGAAGATCTCAGATGGCTGCTGCGCTGATGAGTCACCATTCCAAAGGGAAGGTAAAAGTAAGATCCGCCGGTAGTGAACCAGCTTCCGATCTTAATCCCACAGTTGTCCTAGCCCTCGCAGAAATCGGTTTAGATATTTCAAGCGAAAAGCCCAAACAACTCGCCACCGAAAATATTGACGAAGTTGACGTAATCGTAACCATGGGCTGTGGCGATTCTTGCCCGGTCTATCCAGGTAAGAGATACACAGATTGGCAAATCGAGGACCCAGCAGGAAAAAACATCGAAGCTATCCGATCGATAAGGGATCAAATCGATCGACTCGTACAGTCACTTCTAGATGAACTGCTGGGCCCGTAAAAACCCTTACTTCGCTGCCTGCTTGATTCGATCGCCGAGTACGTCAAAAGTGTGCATCCCAACTTTTGAGGCATGCGGCGCCTCCCAGGGTGCGACCTCGATCGAAATGCTCGCATCGGAGAATCCCTCAGCCCAGCGCCGGTTGGCCGATGCTCGGTCAAACTCGAAGTCCTTCTGCGATCCTTGCGGTGTAGAGGGGCGATAAATCAGGTGGGCCACATGGATGTTGGCCGGGCAGGCAAACTCTCTCAGCTCGTCCAGCATTGGATCTTTAGAAAGGTTTTCAGGCAGCGTATTCAGAAACACCTGAACCTGCCGACGCAAATCGTGGCGGCCCTTTTCTTTCGTTGTAACCGCTCTAGTGCGGCTCGAATACCTTATGTCTTTTTCTCGTTCAGCGACTTCATCCAGCGATGTCGGCACTTCACCGGTAGCGGGAAAAAGATCCACCTGAAAGACCAGGCTATCTGTTCGCGGCTTTTCACTCATCATGTACTCGAGGGGGGTATTCGAAACTAGACCTCCGTCCCAGTAGAGTTCGCCATCTATTTCCACCGGTGGAAATCCGGGAGGCAGCGCGCCCGACGCCATGATGTGCTCCGGAATAATCTCCATCTGAGCGCTATCAAAATAGATTAGATTCCCAGTTGAGACTTGCACCGCCCCGACAGAGAGGCGCACGTCTCCAGAATTTAGAAGGTTAAAATCAACAAGCTCTAGCAGGGTAGTTTTGAGCTGCGAAGTGTCGTAAAAGCTAAGGGGCTTGGGGTTGGCCGCCCACTCCAAGGGGGCCCTAGGGCGAAAAAATCCTGGCTGCCCAAATGCAATGCTGCTTACAGCTCCAACCTTTTTCTGAAAAGCCTCCGGTAAGTCAAACGGGATTATGCCAAAACCCGCGGTTGGTTCAGTAACTCTGTCCCAAAAAGCCTTCAGCCTTTCAACCCGCCTTTCTGGCGGATTCCCGGCAATAATTGCGGAGTTAATCGATCCTATTGAAACACCAATAACCCATTTAGGGTGCAGGTTGTGCTCAGCCAATGCCGCATAAGCCCCAGCCTGATAGGAGCCTAACGCACCTCCGCCTTGAAGCAAGAGAACGACTCGAGGGTCGGACAATACCGTAAGATCGTTCTGATCTGGCTTTACGGTCAACTTTAGTTCCTTTCACCTGCGGCAGACTTTGCAAGATCGCCCAAATGCCATTCACAAAATGGACTTTACCTAGGTCGAACTAGATCATAGAATTAACAACTCAAGATGGCCTGAGTGACCGTCAATAAGAGCCATATTATTAGTCGGATAGCTAACAGGAGCCAGCAGTTCGAGCAATTACAGATAGCTCAGTGAAACTGGCGACCGTGA
>JAJZCF010000149.1 GCA_021846265.1 Actinomycetes bacterium
AAATAGACGAATCATCACCGTAACCTGTCCCGTCAAACGCAATCCCCACAACCTTGGTATCCAGTAGACCCTTTTCCAACAGAACTGAGGCTATATGAGCGCGATGATGTTGTACGAGGTAGACCTCCTGCGCACCAAACTTCTCACGATATCTCTCCGCCAGTTGTGTCGAGAAGTATCCAGGATGCATGTCGGCGCAGATTTGCAGCTTTTCGTAACTGACCCGATAGATCTCAAAAAGATCTTTTACGGCGGACTCATGAGCTTGCTGCACGTCATAATAGGCCAAATCACCTAGGTACGGAGATGAAACTACGTTAGATCCTGAAACTAGCGTTACCGAAGACTTGAGGTCGGCACCACAAGCCAATATCTCGCCGTCACACTCAAGTTTGGCTACAAAAGATGGAGCGTAACCCCTCGATCTTCTGATGAAGGACACGCCCAGGCCGTTGCAGACCAAAACAGAGTCATCCAGTCTGCGGGCTATTGGTCGCTCCCCTTCCAGGAATATATCCGCAATACCAGCAAGATTTAAAAGTGCCTCTTGCTCGTCCTTGTAGATCGGCTCTGACGATCGATTACCGCTAGTCATCACCAATACCTCAGGGCAGCCCATATCAAAAAGAAGATGCTGAATCGGGGTATTCGCCAACATCACCCCTATAAGTTCCGTATCTGGCGCCACTCCAACAAATTCGCTCTTCTTCTGCAATAGGACTATCGGGGCACTACCGGATGAAATTAGATCATCAGACTTGCCATCTGAAACACCTACTTTGCGGACTTGCGCCAGATCGGCCACCATGACGGCGAAGGCTTTTTCTTTCCTAAATTTCCTATCTCGTAGAAGGCGAACCGCCTCTGGATTTGCTGCGTCACAGGCCAGGTGATAGCCGCCTAGGCCCTTTATAGCCACAATTTGGCCTACGCTCAGTGCGTGCACTGTCATAGCTAACGCGTCTATTCCACGTGCCATCACCTGCGAAAAGCCATCACCGTTCAAATTAGTTCTAAATCCGATGCTGGGTCCACAATCCCAACATGCAGTAGGTTCTGCGTGAAAGCGTCTATTCCCAGGATCTTGATACTCCAACCGGCACGAATCACACATTGGCCACCCCACCATGGTGGTGTTTGCTCGATCGTATGGCAGCCTCTCGATGACCGAATACCTAGGTCCACAGTTCGTGCAATTTATATACGGATATCGAAACCTGCGATCCGATAGATCTCGCATTTCGGCTAGGCAATCTGGACAAGTAGCAAGGTCTACGGATATCTCAACAGACGCAGTGCCAGAGATTGCGGAATCGAGTATTGAGAAACCTGAAACCCGCTTGGTCACGACCTCGCTTATGGAAACATCCGCAACCCTCGCAGCCGGTGGCAGGTCGGAAAGCAACCACGCAACGTTGGAATCTACGCTATCGATGCCTACCTCGAGGTAAACGGTGACACCCTTTGGATCATTTCGAACCCACCCAGACAGCCCGGCAGCAATAGCGCGCTTATATACATGCGGGCGAAACCCAACCCCTTGAACTGTTCCGGATATGTGGACCAGAAATGCCAAATTAACTCAAATTCTCACGACTGAAAAGTGATACCCGAAGCTATTAAATCGAGAGTTAAATTATCCTTCCTCCGTCAGCTGCAAAAACCTCCAAGGAGACCGGCAGATACCGGTGCCGAGCACACGCCGCAGCCCACACAGAAAACTCACTTTCACCATCGGTTTAGATGCCTTGTCTTCATGCTATCGGCAATCCCAGGCCATCAAAAATCCGTTCCCTTGCTCTCCTGGACAATTATCCGGAAGCTCACGCAATCAAGATTCGTCTTTACAAGACCCACACCTGACGGTCCAGTCCGTCAAGCCTCCTCATTCCATTGGGACTCGAGTCGGTGTTCGCCACCATTTTGGCATCGATCGTCTGTGTTGACGACTCATTTCGCCGGGTATTAAATATTCGAAAACTTGACAAATCGGTTTCAAACCTAAGCTCCGATCCTTAACCTCCATTTGCAATGCTTCCGGTCCGTGACGAGAGAGCTTGCCTTCCTGTGCGTCCACCAGCATGGTTCGGTAAGTTAGAGGCCGATCGACAAATGAGTAATGGTTTTAGGCAATCCTCCTAGCTGTAAAGGTCGGATTTAGGTGGGTTTACCTGAGCGATCCCAGAGTAGCTACCTTCGACGCATGCCCGCTGCAAGGTATGTGTTTTGGAGTCAGACGACTCCGCTAGGTCGACGAGGTGATATGCTCATCCGATGCTTGATCACCTAGCCATAGAGGTCACGGATGTGGATACCTCGGCAGAATTCTACTTGGAGGTCTTAGCTCCTATTGGAATCGCGCTGTCAACCCGCCTTGAGTTCGAAGGCGAAGTAATAGTTGGACTGTCGGGACCGAGCGGCCGCCCTAGCTTCTGGCTCAACCCGGCCCAGAGCCTAGAAACTCGAGAGGTCCATGTAGCGTTTAAAGCTCAGGACGTCGCAACGGTCGATGCTGTTTACAAAGCAGCCCTTAAGGCTGAGATAGAGATAATCCACGCACCTAGAGAATACCCGGAGTACCACCCTGGTTATTATGCGGTATTCGTAAGGGACCCAGACGGGCACAATATAGAGGCGGTTTTCCACGGTCCTCCGAACAACCCTGTTCAAGAGTTCGAACAATACTAGGATCACTTCTCGACTTGGCGACATAAAGGCGATCGCTGAACTGCCAACGCCCGTTCGTTGAACCGCCGGAGCCCTCCATTTGTCAATCCAGAAATACTTATCGCCAAAAACAAACGCTACAAAACGAGCTAAAAAGATGACCAAATAGTCTTCACTCCCCATTTTGCCATCGGCCCAACCGAGCCAGTGCGTGCACAATCTTGGAGGAAAAGTGGTGGGAAGAGGATAAAAGGGTAAATTTAAAGTGCCTAATTTACTAGGACGTCCTACTATTGTATGTCCTATGACTGAAATTGCGCCTTCGTCCCGCCCTCTTTACCGTCCGAAGAACCCAATACGCTTTATAACTGCTGCCAGCCTTTTTGACGGGCATGACGCAGCAATAAATATCATGCGCAGGCTTTTGCAGTCCCAAGGGGCCGAAGTCATTCACCTAGGTCATAACCGTTCCGTCGACGAGGTTGTCTCGGCCGCTATTGAAGAAGACGTTCAAGGCGTAGCCATCAGCTCATATCAGGGAGGTCACATTGAGTACTTCAAATACTTGGTGGATCGCCTGAGGGAAGAGGGCCGCTCAGACATCAAAATTTTTGGGGGTGGCGGAGGCGTTATCGTAAAAGATGAAATTGCAGAGCTTGAAGCATACGGCGTCGACAAGATTTTTTCTCCCGAAGATGGTCAAATTCTTGGTCTTGAAAAAATGATCAATTTACTAATTGAGTCATGCGACGTGGACTTAAGCATCAATCAACCCTTCACAATCGAAGATTTAGCATTGGGGAAAACGGTTTCGTTAGCTCGCATAATTACGGCTATCGAAGCAGGAAAACTTGCCGATAATCTCAAATCCGAAATAGCAACTTTAGCCCACTCCAAAGTTGTGCCAGTGGTCGGAATTACCGGTACGGGAGGGGCGGGGAAGTCCTCTATCACAGATGAATTAATCCGCCGTTTTCGCCTTGACCAGCAGGACAAATTGCGAATTGCTGTCTTGGCGGTGGATCCCACACGGAGACGAGGAGGGGGAGCCCTACTGGGCGATCGGATTCGGATGAATTCGATCGATTCTCCACAGGTGTACTTTCGCTCCTTTGCCACGCGAGGCTCATCATCAGAGATTCCGCCGCCAATTCCATCGGTTCTGGAGGCGTGTCGAGCATTTGGTTTCGACATTATCATCGTCGAAACACCGGGGATTGGCCAGGGTAACGCAGATATAGTCGATATCGCCGACGTCTCCCTATATGTCATGACCCCGGAATTTGGAGCAGCGTCGCAGCTCGAGAAGATTGACATGCTAGACCTTGCCGACCTAGTTGCGATAAATAAATTTGATCGTAGAGGTGCCGATGATGCATTGCGTCTCGTCGAACGTCAGTGGGCTCGTAATCATTTCGGCCAGATCGACGAAAAGAGCGAACTACCAATTTTCGGAACCATTGCCTCCCGTTTCAACGACAATGGCACCACTGCCCTTTACCAATATCTTCGAAACTCCCTTGTGGAGCATGGACTTTCGGTCCAGTCTCCCGTCCTTGCTCCTGCGCAGTCCAGGACCTCGACTAGCTCGTCCCCAATTGTTCCCTCCGACCGGGTCAGGTACCTCGCCGAGATCGGCGATGCCGTGCGGCGCTACCACGCAGCGACCCAGCAGCAAGTTAAATCGGTTCGCAGGTGGACACAGGTAAACAGCACATTGCGGCTACTCCGAGAGGTCAGCGCAATCAGCCCGTCCGAACCTCTTGCTCAGCTGGAGGAGAAACTAGGAAAGTCTGTATCGCCCGAAAGCCGGGCACTTTTAGAAAACTTTGAGCAAGCTCGAACAATCTATAGCCAGGATGAGCTCATTACCTCGACAAATGGAGTTGACCGAACCACTCCGCTCCGCCGATCGTCCATGTCGGGAACTTTAATTTCTAGAGTCGCTCTGCCCCGGTTTACTGACCCCGCAGAGCTGCTGCGTTGGCTGAGAGCAGAAAACCTACCGGGTTACTTCCCATTTACCGCCGGAGTATTCCCGCTGAAGCGGGACAATGAGGATCCGGCTCGAATGTTTGCCGGCGAAGGCGATCCCATGCGCACCA
>JAJZCF010000014.1:0-9385 GCA_021846265.1 Actinomycetes bacterium
CTGGTTTTGGTAGTTGCTGGAAATGCTGTGATCTACCTATTTGGCGCTTCTTGGCTCGCTGCTTCCCTTGGAATCACAGCTTCAAAGGCATACCAGCTAGGCGTTTCGCCCTTCCTCATCGGGGACGCATTGAAGGCGATTTTGGCGACCGTCGCCCTGCCGGTCGCGTGGCTAGGCCTTTCCAAGATCGAAAGCCACAAGCGATAGTTACATTTGCTGAGTAGGGGACTCTGGCCGGCGGCGATACTTCGCTATCGTCTCTGGCCAGAGTCCCTTTTCTATATGTAGTCCTGGAGGGAACTTCTTGGTCCGAAGCGAAGTCACCCTGGAAAGGCCCAACAGGTAGCTCAGTCTCTCACATTCGACAAATCCCAAAGTTTCCAGGTGTGAGGTGAGCCACTGTCCGTCAATTAGTTCGAAATTAAGGACATCCAAGAGCGATACTAGGCCGACAAATGCGGCCTTTGAAGCATTTGGGGCGACGTAAAACATCGACTCTCCCGAGAATAAGCCACCAACCGCAACCCCGAACAGACCTCCCGCAAGGTTGCCATCCAGATAAGCCTCGACGGAATGGGCCATTCCCATCTCAAAAAGCTTCATGTAGTGATCGAGATAGCTAGGTGATATCCAGTTCCCTTCCGACCGCATCGAAGCGCAGCACCTTACGACTTCCGAAAATGCACTATCTACTCGAATCTCAAAATTCACAAGCGACTTGCGAAAAGATCTAGAAAGCCTAAGCTCGGACTTGGCCGAGCCGCTCGTCTCTTTAAGTCGGAATATGCCCCTACTAACGGGAGAGAACCATCCGACGCGAGCCTCACCTCCCAAATTCACTTCCATTGGAAATATCCCGGAGTGATATCCGTCAAAAAGTTGCATCGGACCCAGCTCATCACCAACAAACAGCAGGTCACCAGCGTCAGGATGCTCACTAAGCAGCCGAATAACCGACGATAGGCTCGGAACAGTTTCACCCATGTCTAAATGGAATTTGGTCAATAGGAAGCTTTTGGTCCATTGGGTTGGTAACCTTTTGGGCTATGTCGGAACACCCGATGTCTGAAAGACTAGTTGAACTAAATAGGCGTAGAAGCGAGGCCCTGAACGCAGGTTCACCGCACGCTATCGAACGCCAGCATCAAAAAGGGAAGATGACCGCCCGCGAGAGAGTCGAATACCTCCTCGATGAAGGGTCTTTCCAAGAACTCGACATGCTGGCGCGCCATCGTGCGCATGGAATGGGTCTGGATGATACTCGTCCATACACCGATGGCGTAATAACCGGATTTGGAACGATCGACGGTAGAAGAGTCTGCATATTCTCTCAGGATTTCACCGTATTCGGTGGTGCGCTTGGAGAGGTGTTTGCCGAAAAGATCCACAAGGTTATGGACCTTGCTAGCTCCGTCGGAGTACCAATGATTGGTCTGAACGACGGTGCTGGTGCGAGGATTCAGGAGGGCGTAGTATCTCTCCACTCCTACGGGGGGATCTTTAGACGCAACGTCAGAAGCTCTGGGGTGATACCGCAGATCAGCGTGATCTTAGGACCGTGCGCCGGTGGTGCAGTGTACTCTCCGGCAATGACCGACTTCATCTTTATGGTCAAAGAGACTTCGCACATGTTCATCACAGGTCCTGACGTAGTCAAGACCGTCACCGGCGAAGAGGTGACCCTAGAAGAACTCGGCGGGGCCATGAGCCACGCCACGAAGTCTGGAGTAGCAACTTTTGTCCTAGACGACGAGAAGTCCTGCCTAGACGAGGTGAAGTACCTCCTTAGCTTCCTCCCGGCCAACAACATGGAGGAGCCACCCTTCCAGCTTTCGGGCGACGATCCGGAAAGGCTGGTCCCCGAACTCTCTACCATGATGCCAGCGAGTCCAAACCAGCCATACGACATGAAGAAGGTAATATCACTGGTCCTCGACGACGGAGACTACCTAGAATACTTCTCTCACTGGGCTCAAAACATCACCTGCGGCTTCGGGCGCATTGACGGTCACGTTGTCGGAATAGTAGGAAACCAACCGGCCGTTCTCGCCGGAGTGTTGGACATAGATTCCTCTGAAAAGGCCGCAAGGTTCGTAAGGACCTGCGACTCGTTCAACATTCCGATTGTAACCTTCGTAGACGTTCCAGGATTCATGCCCGGGGTTGACCAAGAGTACGGAGGGATTATTCGCCACGGGGCGAAACTGCTATACGCCTACTGCGAAGCGACAGTGCCACGAGTCCAAATCATCACCAGGAAGGCCTACGGTGGGGCCTATGTCGTCATGAACTCAAAGAGCGTTGGCGCGGACCTGGCTTATGCTTGGCCTTCGGCGGAACTCGCAGTCATGGGTCCTCAGGGGGCAGTTGAGGTCCTCCATCGAAGAGAAATAGCTGGTTCGGACGATCCAGTTTCACGTCGCTTAGAACTCGTCGAAGAGTACACCGAGCGCTACGCAAATCCCTATGTGGCGGCCGAACGGGGATTTGTCGACGATGTTATCGATCCGCAAGAGACCCGAAAGGTGCTCGTTCAAGCGCTCAAGATCCTTAGAACTAAGAAAGAAGACCTGCCGAGAAGGAAACACGGCAACGTACCTCTGTGATAGAGAACTTTCAATAGAGACCTATAGGGACAAAGATTCAATGAAAACTGAGATTCCAACTGATCAAGAGGCCGTTGTGGCGATCGCCACCGCCTGCTCCATGATCGCTTTTTCTAGAAGTGCCGAGGAACCAGTCGGTCCTAAGATCGACCCGACGACTTGGAGATTTTCTGCTCGGTGGTGGGGTCTGTCCCCCAGCTACGAGAGACCAAGGCCCTCGCAGATTCGTTAATACTTGGCTCAGCCAGAGACCACTCATTAACATCAGGTTCATGCCACGACAGTTTGGCTAAAGGTCCCTGGACTCGAAGGTCAACGCTTAGTTGCATCGAAGAAGCCCTGAAACCCGAGTTCTTTGCCTTTGTGCTAGTCGTTCGGACCCTGAGGGGCAACTATGACTAGCCCAAGTCCCGGAAGGGCCAAGTTAGTAACCGCCTTCTCCATGGCCTCCGTCGCCTTGGAAAGTATCGTCACAGGATCCATCCCATGAGTCGGGTAGCTTGCCACCCCCGCAGAGACCTTGGCGATCCTGTCGTCTCCATATTTGGATTGCGCTATCTGGATCCGTTCGGCGGTCCACGCACCCCCATCCTCGTCCGTATCGTCAAGGATCAAACCGAAAACTAAATTCGAAAGCCGACATACGATGTCCGCTTCCCTAACCGTCCGGCTCAAAAGTACCGCGAATTTCACGATGAGTTGGTCGTTGTCGATTTGACCTTGTATCGAATTATCGAAGCTAAGCCGGATCAAAACTACGGTGACCGGCCAGAGTCTCCGCCTCGCCGTGGCAACTTTAGGAATTAGAACGGCGTTAAAGAACTCGTCATTCTGTAGGCCTGTAACGGGATCCATCACGGCCGGCTGCCCAGAATCTGACGCCAAAGACGTATGCTGCAAACCCCTAGCGGCCTCATCGTGGTCCCTTCTGACCTGGAAATCTGTCACCAACAATACAACTACTGCGAAGATAGAGCACAACCATGCCCCGAGTAGCAGCAGAGTCTGCCCTGCGACTGCACCGAGAATAGCCATGGCGCCACTGGCCGCCAAAAGCCCTCCTACGGTATATCTCCTTTTCCCCATCACACTCTTATCGGCAGTCTCCGAAAAAACATTGATCCGAGTCTAGGTCTAGCTTTTAGACATTACTGATTCGACCCCTTTGCGTGACCGTCAATTCAAGCAAATCATGCATAATCTGCGAAATCTCAAAGTCTTTTGGCGTATAAATCCGAGCGACTCCCGCCTCGATAAGCACCTTTTGGTCCGCCTCGGGAATGATTCCACCGACGACGACCAATGCTTCCGAACCCTGCTCGGCCAGTTCAGTGATAATTTGCGGTACGAGGTCCAAGTGCGAACCCGAAAGGATGGATATCCCGACGAGATCCACATCTTCATCACGTGCCGCTACGGCTATCTGCTGCGGGGTCAGGCGAATTCCTTGGTAAATCACTTCAAATCCAGCGTCCCTCGCCGCTACGGCTATCTGCTCCGCCCCGTTGGAGTGACCGTCTAGGCCAGGCTTTGCGACTAGCAGCCTAGGAGGACCGCCGGCCAAAGAGCGGGCCGAGTTAGCGACATCCCGTAGGATCACTTCCCGCTTGCCATAACCGCCGCTTACTCCAGTAGGTGCTCGGTATTCGCCAAATACCTCTCTCAGCGCTCGCGCCCACTCGCCCGTAGTTCCCCCGACCAATGCGAGCTGAATCGTCGCCTCCATTAAGTTGCCGTCGGACTTTGCGGCGGTCTTCAGGGCTTCCAATTTGTCCTCGACTTCGTCGGAATTTCTCTTGAGTCGCCAGGCCCTTGTCGCTTCGACCACCTCCGCTTCGACCTTCGGATCGACCACTAGGTGGGTTCCAAGTTTTGACTCACTCAGCGGAGATGGTTCGGTATTGACGAACCTGTTGACGCCGACTACGGCAAGCTCACCCTTCTCGATCTTTGAAGTCCTCTCGGACTGGCTCCCAACCAGTCTCGATTTGAGTTCGTCAATGAACAAGAAGACCCCCCCTGCTGAGAGAATCTCCTCGAGTTCAACCGTAGCTCCTTGGACGATCTCCTTCACCAACGAATCCATGACAATAGATCCGTCAAATATGTCCGGATAGTCCAGCAAATCCGTCTCAAGGGCCAAAATCTGCTGTATCCTCAGTGACCACTGCTGGTCCCACGGTCTTGGAAGCCCGAGCGCCTCATTCCAGGCCGGTAGTTGCAGCGCTCTAGCTCTAGAGTCACGAGAAAGTAGCACGCCCAAGGATTCCAGAACGATCCTCGGCACGTTATTCTCTGGCTGTTGTTCCGTGAGACCGAGCGAGTTGACCTGAACCCCGTAGCGGAATCGCCTCAACTTCTCGTCGGTCACCTGGTAGCGATCTTGGCAGATCTGATCCCACATCATCTTGAATGCCCGCATCTTGGCATTTTCCTCAATAAATCGGATGCCGGCATTGACAAAGAAAGAAATTCTCCCGACGACTAATGGAAACTCCGACTCTGGGATCCTATTTGACTCCTTCACCGCGTCTAGGACCCCTACCGCCGTAGCTAGCGCGTAGGCAACCTCCTGTATCGGGGTGGCCCCGGCTTCTTGGAGATGGTAAGAACAGATATTAATTGGATTCCACTTTGGAACTTTGCCGACTGTGTAGGTGATCGTGTCGACTATCAGCCTCTTGGAGGCCTCTGGCGGAAATATGAACGTACCTCTAGAGAGATACTCCTTAATAATGTCGTTCTGGGTCGTTCCAGATAGCGTCCGCTCATCGAGCCCCCTCTTTCTGGCCAAAGCAATATACAGGCCGAGAAGCCAGGCCGCCGTAGCGTTGATCGTCATCGAGGTATTCATCTTTTCGATCGGGATATTGTCGAAAAGTTCCTCCATGTCCCCAAGGTGTACTATCGGGACTCCGACCTTGCCAACCTCGCCCCGAGCCTGCGGGTCATCTGGATCAAATCCAATCTGTGTCGGCAGGTCAAAGGCGATTGATAGCCCAGTCTGACCCTTCTCGAGGTTCAATCTGTATAGCTGATTCGACGCCTTAGCGCTCGAATGACCAGAATACGTCCTCATAACCCACGGGGCGTCGGGTTCGTTGAACCTAACACTTTTCACTTGGTCGCCCAAATCAGACATGGCCAAGACCATCCTTTAGCAGTATCAAGTCGCCCGCACAACACCGATCGTTCTACGGGCGAAAGCCTTGACTAATGGTAGTCGTAGAAACCGCGTTTGGTCTTTTTCCCGAGTTGACCAGCTGCCAACTTCCTCCTGAGCGTTGGGGCGGCTAGGGTTGCTACATCTCCGAACTCCCTATAAAGCGCGTCCAAAATTGCAACGGATGTGTCTAGGCCAACCAGATCCAAAAGAGCTAGCGGACCCATAGGGAACCCACAACCCAGCTTCATAGACCTATCGATCTCTTCGGCGGTTGCAACCCCTCGCTCGAGGAGCTTTACGGCGCTATTGAGGTACGGGAATAGTAGGGCATTAACCACGAATCCCGCTTCGTCTTTAACCAACACCCCGTCTTTGGCGCACTTTTTGACAAAAGCGGACGCCGCGGCAATGGTTTCATCTGAAGCAGTAATCGGCCGGACTATCTCGACGAGCCCCATGACGGTAGCTGGGTTGAAAAAGTGTATTCCGCATACCAGTTCGGGCCGTCTCGTCGCCGCAGCAAGGTCCACTACCGGTAATGTCGACGTATTGGTAGCAAGGATAGCGCCGGGCTTGACAATCCGATCGAGATGGTCGAAAAGATGCCTCTTTACCTCCAGGTCTTCCACCACAGACTCGATCACCAAGTCGCAATCAACCAGTTCATCTATCTCGGTTGTCGCTAGGAGCCTTGAGAGGGCATCTTGAGCTTCTTGCGCTTCAAGGCGGCCCTTCTCCACCCTTCTGACCAAAGAACGCTCGATCGCTCCCACCATGGAGACAGCGCTCTCCTGTTTGCGAGAACGCAGAACGACTTCGAATCCGGCGAGCATTGCAACCTCAGCTATCCCCGAACCCATGATTCCCGAACCGACAATTCCGATCTTGTTAATCTGCATATGCCCAAAATACCGAATATTAATGCTCTTGTGTGTAGTACTTTGAATTCAATTGTCTCTTTTAGCCCCTAAAGACCGATTGAGGCCCCAAATCTTCTAACTAGACGGGTCAAAATCCACCCTTGTCCCCCGATATCCTTGCCAGAACCGTCAAATGGCCAAGGGGGGTGACGTAGCTCTGGCGTCGAAGTAATTATCTTTTGTCAACCGTACCGTCGTCGCCAGAACCGACCGGGGGGACCGAGGTACTAGCATCCCATATATCTCCGGTAGCGGCAAAGTGAGCCAGGGCAGCGAAGTTCCGGCGGATTCCGCTCAAACGTTTTGAAGCCGAAATGTATCGACTCCCCGGTTAGTTATACCCAGAGAAAGTTTCAAATCTACGGTCCTTTGGAGGTCTTGACATGTCAATTGAGAGCGCCAAGTGGATCGCTAGACCTGGTGTTTGGCATTCTCATGGAACGCCAGAGGACCTGAAAATTGTTGCGACCACCCATCATATGTTTCACCATCTCATTGCGACGGCCAGGATCTCGAGCGCAAGAGTCATTGTGGATGAGCAAGGCGTACCGACCTTTGCGAGGGTAGAGATAGAGACTAATTCACTGATTGGGGCCACTACGAAACTTACTGAAAGGATTGCATCTCAACCGATACTCGACAGCGCAAAGTTTCCCCATATTGTCTTTGAATCAAACTCCTTCCAGCCCCTGGTAGAAGGTTTTAAAGTAAGTGGGTTTCTTCAAATCAAGGACAGGTCCATAAAGAAGGATCTGTCGATTAGAAAGCTCACCTGGAGTGCTAACGAGGCCCTGATCATCAAGGGACACGTCGATCTGATGGCGGCTGAGGTCGGAATCGGGCTAATTAAGCGGAAGTTGTTAGCAAATAACTTGCGGATCGAGTTCTCCACGACCTTAGAGTTTCTAGCCAACCCGTCGACCGACGATAGCCACCAAAAGCTCAACTAGCGACTAGGTCACTTTCAGCAATTGACTGAATCCGCTTAAACTCCCTGCTACCATTCCGAGAGCTAAGCCTGGGCGAGAGTTGAAACAAAAAGAGGACAAAAGGAGGACCCGAATTGCCTGGTCAGACCGAACAACCCTATCGACATAAAGATCACTCCCTGACAATAATTCTTTTTGTAATCGCTACAGCCCAGCTGATGGTAGTTTTAGACGCTTCGATCGTGAACATCGCGCTCCCATCGATGCAGCGAGAATTACACTTTTCGTCTGCCTCGCTAGAATGGGTCATCAACGCCTACGCCCTCGCATTTGGCGGACTTCTTTTGCTCGGTGGTCGCCTAGGAGATCTATATGGCCGCAAGAAGCTATTCGTTATCGGGATCGTAATTTTCACCCTGGCATCTTTTGCCGGTGGACTAGCGACGAGCCAGCTTTGGCTGATATCTGCGAGAGTAATCCAGGGTGTTGGTGGCGCTATAGCGTCTCCGGCGGCACTGTCTCTCGTCACTGATAACTTTCCTGAGGGCAAGCCGAGAGCGAAGGCGATGGGTGTTTACGCTGCTATGTCGGGCACCGGCGCCGCCTTGGGCCTACTGCTTGGTGGAGTACTAACGGACTTTGGGTCTTGGCGCTGGGTCATGTTCGTCAACGTACCGATAGGCGTGGTACTCAGTATCGTCGCATCTAAAGTCTTGCACAAGTCAGATACCAAGGCTGGCGGCCTCGACCTACCCGGAGCGGTCTCTGTAACTCTGGCGGCGACACTTTTGGTCTACGGTCTATCCCACGCGTCTACTAGCGGGTGGAAATCCTCTGTCACCGAGGTTACCCTCGCCGCCTCGGTCGCTCTTTGGATCGCTTTTTTCTTCATCGAGTCCAGGTCCACTCACCCCCTAGTACCTTTGCGGATACTCGCTAGTAGAAACCGTTCTGGCGCTTTGGCGCTGATGCTATCTATCGGGGCATCGCTATTCGGAATGTTTTTCTTCCTCACACTCTTTATCCAGGACTTTCTTCGCTATAGTCCCCTAAAAGCTGGCTTTGCATTCTTGCCAGTGTCAATAGCGATTGTCGCAGCTGCGGGGGCGACTTCCCAGTTGGTGACCCGATTTGGACCCAGGGTCTTTCTCCTTGTCGGTCCGTTCGTAGCAGCCATCGGCTTGATGCTGCTAACCAGGATCACCCCGAGCTCGACCTATTTAACGGGGGTGCTAGGTCCGATGCTCGTTCTCGCCCTAGGAGCAGGGATGACCTTCGTTCCACTTACCCTAACGGCGGTAGCTGGGGTAGCCAAGACGGACGGCGGGATAGCCTCGGCGGTGTTAAACACCACCCAGCAGATCGGTGGCTCGATAGGCCTGGCGGTACTAGTCACCGTTTCAAGGACTGCGGCCGCAAACAAAGTGACATCGCTCGTGCACCGGGCCATAGCCTCATCGCCAACGCATTCGATTTCCGCATTGACTCAAGCGGTCCTCGTCTCCAAAGCGACCATCTCGGGCTTCGATACGGCCTTTTGGGCATCGGCGATCATAGCTATTTTGGGATTCGTGGTCGCTGCAGTTTTCATAAGGGTCAAGCGAGACGATCTAAACCTTGAGGGAGCAGCACTGCCCCTCTAGGCGGAGGCCAAAAAGATCAAACAAAACAAATCGCTAGCCAATGCACGTCGAGTGGGTCCTTTTTCCATTGAGCAGAATTTCGCCTTATCCTAGATAAACAGTTGTACCTCCCGCTCTCAAT
>JAJZCF010000014.1:9485-18095 GCA_021846265.1 Actinomycetes bacterium
TCAGCGAGGCTAGCTCCCGGCCCGACAAATACCCTTCCGGGCGGCTAACGCCACCTCGAAGCTCGTCGCTATGCCACTAAAGAGGGATTTCTATCCTCGCCTCGAGCTCCGATGCCGAGATCTCACTTCCCGATGCGAACAGCTTGACGCCTCCAACCCCCTCTGTCCGCCAAGTGCCGTCCCTCTCTCTAATCAGAGCTGTTCTTTCGTCGACGCCAGCCACGACGATTCCACCTGAGGCCAACGAGACCGTTCGCTGTTCTTTGGACTTGTCCCAGGTATCGAAGTGTGGCACAAAAGCGATCTTTTTGATCAGGCCCAGTCCCAGGGTCAAAGCCCCACCACGGGGATCCGACATAGGATCGGTGAGAACCATGCCACCAGCCGAACTACCCGCTAGCACCGCACCCTTTAGCCATGCCTCCTTGATAGCCGCCAGGGCTGGTGTAGCCTTGAGTACCGACCTAAGATGCATCGGGGATCCGCCCGAAAGATAGATAAACTTTGCACCTTTAATTTTGTCGATGAACTCATCCTTAAATGCATCGGGGCGAGCAAGGATCATCACGCCTTCGACGGCGACGTCTAAGCTCTTGAAATATCTAGTCGCCCAGTCGACCGACCTTCGGGGAAACTCGTACGCCGCTGCCGTAGGAATCACCACGATCTTCTCAGCCTTCGACGATTCAATTAATTGCCCGTCGAAGCTACATCCTTCATTCCATTCAGCCCCGCCAACGAAAGCCAATGGACCCGGCGATAACTTTGACCTTTGTGACATCTAGACACCCTTTTTTATTAGCTAGCTGCAAGAACCTAGCTTTATCCTCGCCCAAACAAAACCATCTAACATGCGAAGCACTCTAGGTCAACTGGCTGGCTAGGCGAATTGATCTTGAAAACTCGCTAAAACCTGTGGTCACAAGGATACTCGCGGCGGTTGTTTTGCGTGACTCTCAAACAGGGGCCAAACGACTATGAACTATAAAATGGTGGTGCCAGAGCAAACTTTCTAGCTTTCGACCACGTCTTGAAGTCTCTCGACGACAACCCCAATCTCCGTCAGCCAATTAAGCGCACTCTCAAGCTGAGTGGCGTCTCCGTCCAGCTCGCAAACAATCCACCCCCTACCGTCCTCGACCGATGCGCGTCTGATGTTGGCCGAAACGTCAAAACCCTTAGCGAGCTCGAAGATCACGGGCCTCTTCACCAAGTCGTCCAAATAGACGAGCTTCACACGTAATTGAGCCACAGATCCTCCTAATCACTTCCCTTAACTAGCAGGGCATCGTTGAGGTTACCCGAACGAAATCCCTTGGGATCCACGCTGAGATTTGAATATCCAAGCTTCATGAATTCGCTCTCAATTTCGTCCAGAACATCCATTAGGCGTTGGATCTCAGCAAGTGGAACTTCAACTTTAGCCCGATCGCCAAAATGCCTCACCCTGTTTATTTCGAACCCATACCCCCGCAGTATCGCCTCAGCAAACTCAATCTTTTCAAGGGACTCCACGGTCACCGCAGAGCCATAGGGGAGACGGGAGGAGAGGCATGGGGCAGCCGGTTTATTCCAGACTTCGATACCAAGGATCCGCGAAATTTCTCTCACCTCGTCCTTGGTTATCGATGCTTGGACGAAAGGAAATACTCCGCCTTGTGCCTTTGCGGCTTCCTGTCCTGGTCTGTAATCCGACAGGTCATCTAAATTCACCCCGAGGACTACTTTGGCGTCACGTTCTAATGCCAAAGGGGAAAGGGCATCCATCAACGCCGATTTGCAGTAAAAGCAGCGTAGGGAGTCGTTGCGCAAGTAACGTTCGTCTTCGAACTCACCAGTGGTGATCTCCTGGAAGTTGAGCCCCCAATTGCCGGCAAATTCCTCGGCTCTAGCCCTCTCTTCGCGAGCTAGCGAGGCGGAGACAGACGTGACTACCAAGGAGTTATCCCTACCCAATACCTTGGTTGAAAGCACCGCCAAGAGCGAAGAGTCAACTCCCCCGGAGAAAGCTACTACCACCTTTTTCAAGTCAGTAATCGCGTCCACGAGTCTTCCGAGGGCCGCTATCGTCCCTCCACTAGGCTCGAAAGACGCTTTGTGGGTATCGTAAAGAGAAAGTAATTCGAAGTCCATTATCTCCAAGGTTAGGCGAAGCCTAAAGCCTCGCCTACCTAACTATCTGCTCAGCCAGCTCTTCTGGCTCAAGTAGAACTCCCATATAGAACTTGCCAAACTCGGCATACACTGCCGAAGCCTCATCGTAGCGCATCGTGTAGACGGCCGCCTTTAGGTCGTCCGGCCTCTCAGCGAACAGGGTGACCCCCCATTCCCAGTCGTCGACTCCCGCTGAACCGGTGACTAGTTGGACTATTCTCCCAGCAAATTTACGACCGGAAGCGCCATGTTCAAACATCAATCGCTCACGCTCTTCATAGGGAAGCTGATACCAGTTTTGATCCACGTTGCGCCGCTTTGACATCGGATAGAAACAGATCGTCGAGCTTCCCTTAGGTGGGAGCCTCTTTGGATAGAGGCGTAGTCGTCTTTGATCCTCTGGAACGTTAGCGGCGTATTCCGACACCTCGGTGATCGACACATAGGAGTCCACGACTTCCAATCCCGCTCGCTGAATCTCGGACTGCAATGATCTCAAGCGCAAAAAGTCACCTGCGACCGCCATGACTCCTAGATCTGCTTTATGGCCCAGGACACCGAAGGTAACAAGTATTAAGCCTTCTTCCTTGAAGCCCTTACAGGCCGCCAGAAAAGCCTCCTTGTCGAAACCTCCGCTAGGTTTGCAGAACAGATGTAATACTCCGAGGCCATTCCTCGGGGTTCTCGCGTTCACTCCATCTTCGTTTTCCACTGCCCTCTCGGGGTCTGTGACAACTACGGATTCGCTGGAAACATCGCTCAACTGCTTCTACCTACCTTGCTCGACCATTGCTGCACTAGCGTCGCTTGTGGCATCGATAACATCAATCACCCTAAAAGCACCATCTGCCGAGGGAAATTCCCCAACTATGGCCTTATGAGACCTGTGGGCCTCTGCGACGATGGTGTGGTACTTCTCGAGCCTCGCAATGAAATCTGGATCGTTGTATATTGTTCCGTCTACGAGTGGACCTTGGCTCTTGTTCAAAATCGCCAATACGTCCTCGCCGGTAAGGGTTTTGGTCGATTCAAGTGCGTGGGCGACAGATAATACCCCGACTCTGTTATCTTCGAGCGCCTTGATCGTATCTCTAAAAATCGTATCAAGTCTTGCTTCGATCCGATCGGCAATCGACCGCGGAAGCTCCTTCGGTCCTGCGGGACGGCCCTGCTTGGTTCCAGCGCCAATCCCGGCGCTCTGAGTAACCCCATGAGAGGAAATAGTGGAACCCATGCCCCAATACCCCTCCATCAGAGTGGCGAGCACAGTCGCCCCTTCAAGGTCAGCGGAGACTCCCGACGAGTTATCGCCCATGAAAAACATTCGCTCGCCCGCAAGGCTCGCTAAGGCCACCATTATGTCCGCTTCATATTCGGATCGCCAATGCGTAAACTGGTCCTCCGGTGGAATCGACGCCACCATACCGAGATAGTTGCTTCCCTTCTCGATGGTAGCTATGTCAATCGTGAGGTGATGCCTGACGGTAGCGGCCATCACGGCATGACACGCCTCATGGATCGCCACGGCGTGGCGCTCTCTCTCGATATACTCGACGTCTTCTGGTGGACCCAACTCCTTGAGTTGCTTGGCCATGATAATGTCTCGCCAAGTGATCACGTCCCGACCATCGCGGATCGCAGTTATCAGTGCTTCGTTGACCAAATCCTTCATGGTTGCACCCGTGGCGTATGGGGTAATCGTCGCCAGCCTGTCAACCTCATCGGCCGTGAGGTTGTGGGACACCTTGTCCAGGTAGCCCATATAGGTCCTGATCCGGCCGGCCTTCGACGGGTAACCTACGCGATAGATGCGGTCGATTCTTCCCGGCCGGAGCAACGCCTCGTCTAGCGCCTGGGGAAGGTTGGTCGCCATCATGACCAATATTCTGTACTTCGGTGGACTCTTCGGTCTTAGACCAAAGGCCCGACGCACCACCCTATTGAAAAAGCCCCTGGGCTTCTTCAAACCCGACAACTCGGTCAAAAGGGCCTGCAGCGTCCCGGTACCGCCTCCGCCTCCTCCATTAAGGCCCCCCATGCCGGCTATGACCCTCGACCTCCGATTGCTTTGAGGCGCTTCGTCTGAAGCAGAAGTGTCTTTGCCAAGCAGAAGGCTCCTAAGTGCGGCGTCACTGAGGTAACTCATTCCATTGCACGCATAACTCATGGAAAAGCGATTATCGGCGAAACCAAATGTCCCTTGTGGCGCTAGTGCTCCCCTTGAACCCAGTGAGTCTGCTTCGTCAAAAAAGACCACTACGCCGCCGTATCGCAAAGATAGCTTCCGCAGCTTTCGAAAAAGGCTCTTTACCTTTAGCACACCGACACCCATGAACATGTTGATGAATGCGCCCGGGTCAACAAATACGTAAGGATTCTGGGTCTCTCCGGCTACCGCCTCGGCGATGAGTGTCTTACCAGTTCCGGGAGGTCCCCACAGGAGTATTCCGCCTGGGACGTAGCCGCCCTTCTCTTCTATGGCTTCGGGGTCCTTCAGAAAAATTATGTTCTCCTTGACCCGATCTAGAACCGAGTCCTGCCCCCAAACGTCGGTAAACCTAGTCTTGATATCGCCTGGAAAATATACGTCTATTCCACCTTTAGAGAGAAACCAAAACAGGCCAACGAACTGTAGAAGAACAAAGACGAAGGCAAAGGCGAGCTGAGCAAGTAATGGCAAAGAGGAGTACAGGGCTGCGGGTGCCTGAAATAGTGAGGTAAAGGGGGAAGTATGGTAGTAGGCGGCGAGGACGACCGCCAGTAACGATAGCACGAGGACAATCTTCAGAACTCTAGATACCCGGAATCGGGTCCAATCGTTCCAATCGGCACCGATCTTAGACGCCGGCTCTACTATCGACTCCGTCCAAAAAATATTCCATGACTCCGACTTCTCTGCCAACAGGTAGTTAGCCTGTCTGAGAAGCTCTATCCCAAAGAGCGTCGTGAGCCACCACTTGGTATGCATCGTCAACCTTGCTGCGGTCGCAAAGGATTCGAGGGGATTCTGCGATCGGGCGGCGAAGACTAGTGCGAGCCAGACTATCGCCAACAGCAGAAGAAACTTTATCCGGTCCCATAAAACCATCGGAGCACGGGTGACAAGCTCCGGTTCTGGAGCCGGTGGCATCGCCCCATCGTCGAGATCTGAATCGTTCATCGCTGCTCCTTGACATTCCACGAATTGACTACGTCTAATATCTGCGACCTATTCGCCTCAAAACATGAATAGGTGCAACCTATGCCTATGAAATAGACCCACTGCGTGTTCTTATCCACCGCCGCAGCCTCATCCAATACACTCGAGCTTCCACCGGGGGCCTTCACATCGACGAGCATCTCAAGATGCGTAAGGCCATCCGACGAAACGTACTGTCTGTACGATATCACCTTGTAGTGGTAACCAGAAGTACTTGGGGCCTTCGACAGGGGATCGTCGGGGACAAAGATACTCCTCAATGCGGCAAGTTTAAAGGTTGATTTTTGTTGTGTGGTAAGTTCAAGCTGTTGAGCCACTCCGAATGGCGTGGAGGATGAAAGGCCCTTCAGATTAGCTAGGCTAAGGCCTCTATCTGCAGAAAAGATCTCGGTCCATTCGGTCTGGTCTAAAGAGCGGAGCTGCGCCGGGGTAATCTTGGCATCACTAGATAAGACGACTTGATCCTGGGAAAAGGCCTCCCATTTTGAGGGAAAGCGGAAGTAAGAGTCGCCACCCGACAAGTTGGTATGGCTAACGTAGTTAAATCTTCCGCCAAGCAACGAGCTCAAAATTAGACCCACGGAAGCCACAGCCAAAATCCCCGCCAGAGCGATTGAACCCTTTCGTCTTGCCTTTCCGTTCCCTCCGCCAAGTCTCAACCAAGGCCCCATCTGGTCCTATACCTAACCTAATTCCGACCAAAGATCGATAGCCCATGCGAATAGAGCTTCAATTCTTCCAACCCAACCTGTGAATGAACTCAAAACCTTCTTGTAAAAGCGAGGCGACCGGTCCAAAAAGTCCCGGTCGGCCTCGCAGCATACTCCTGACCGTAAAAATAGTTGGTCCCGACGACCACCTACTTATCCACAGTCATAATCAACAATTACTTTCAAGAAACAGAGAAGGGGACACAAAAATTGCATCCCCTTCAGTAAAATTCCTCTCGCCTGATGGCGGTAAGATTTAGTAGTCTTCCATGCCACCTTGGGGCATAGCAGGTGCCTTTTCTTCGGGCTTGTCGACGACAACCGCCTCGGTAGTCAGGAAGAGTGCTGCGATCGATGCTGCGTTCTGAAGAGCTGAACGAGTCACCTTGACTGCGTCGATGACGCCAGCCTTGAACAGGTCTTCATACACCCCAGTAGCTGCATTGAGTCCCTCGGAAGCTACAGTTAGCGACCGAACCTTCTCTACTACCACGCCACCCTCGAGCCCTGCGTTCACTGCTATCTGCTTCAACGGCTCTTCGACTGCCCTGGCGATAATCCTCGCTCCAGTAGCCTCGTCGCCCTCTAGCTTCTCGGCCCTTTCGAGTATTGCCGCCTGCGACCTCAAAAGTGCCACGCCGCCACCGGGAACAATTCCCTCTTCTATGGCAGCCTTGGTTGTCGAAACTGCATCCTCGATACGGTGCTTCTTCTCCTTGAGTTCGACCTCAGTCGCCGCTCCGACCTTAATGATTGCCACTCCACCAGAGAGCTTTGCAAGCCTCTCCTGAAGCTTCTCACGGTCGTAATCCGAATCGGTATTCTCGATCTCTGCCCTGATCTGAGCGATTCTGCCCTTGATTTCAGAATCGGGACCCGAACCCTCGATGATCGTCGTCTCGTCCTTGGTGACTTGAACCTTGCGGGCCCTTCCCAATAGGTCGAGTCCGACATTCTCCAGCTTCAGTCCGACCTCTTCGGTGATAACCTGTCCACCTGTAAGAATGGCGATGTCTTGAAGCATGGCCTTGCGACGCTCTCCAAAGCCAGGCGCCTTGACGGCAACCGACTTGAAGGTCCCGCGAATCTTGTTGACAACGAGTGTTGCCAGTGCTTCACCTTCGATATCCTCAGCGATGATCAAAAGTGGTCTCCCGGCCTGCATGACCTTCTCCAGGACTGGAAGCATGTCCCGAACAGCAGATATCTTCGAACTAACTAGCAGGATGTATGGATCGTCCAAGCTGGCTTCCATCGCCTCTGGGTCGGTAACGAAGTATGGAGAGATATAGCCCTTGTCAAAGCGCATTCCTTCAACTAGGTCCATATCCATCCCGAAGGTCTGTGACTCTTCGACCGTTATGACACCATCTTTGCCCACTTTTTCGATGGCCTCTGAAATCAGTGAACCGATCTCTTCATCCGCCGCCGAAATCGAAGCAACCTGGGCGATCTGATCCTTGGAATCGATATCTTTTGCGATACCCTTGAGCGCTCCTATCGCGGCTTCAGTGGCCTCTTCTATACCTTTTTTCAAAGACATTGGGTTGGCGCCCGCAGCTACGTTACGAAGTCCCTCACGAACCATCGCCCATGCGAGGACCGTTGCAGTCGTCGTGCCGTCACCGGCTACGTCGTCAGTCTTCTTTGCGACCTCTTTGACCAGTTCGGCCCCGACCCGCTCAAAGGGGTCTTCCAGCTCGATATCCTTGGCTATGGACACGCCATCATTGGTAATGGTGGGGGCTCCCCACTTCTTGTCCAACACGACATTTCTACCCTTTGGACCTAGGGTCACGCGAACAGCGTCAGCGAGCTGGTTCATACCAGCTTCTAAGCTCCTGCGAGCCTGTTCATCGAAAGCGATCAGCTTTGCCATCTCTATGGATCCCTCCGTTGGGCTACAGTTAGCACTCGCACCCTTGGAGTGCTAATAACACCATAGACGGAAATCCATTCTTTCATTACCCCAATCTTTTTAGATCGGACTCAATTATCCAAAACCAATGGGGCGGACTCCGCCAATACAGGAGGAGCGCACCTGCGTGCCGACCACGAATGGGCGATCAGCATTGCGCAGGTGCGCGATCTTTCAGTCATCGAAGTTCTTATGCCAAAGAGCTAGAAGCCCCCAGCGACCGCCGGAACTATCGATACCACCGACTGATCTGTAACCTCAGTATCGAGGCCGTCAAGAAATCGGATGTCCTCGTCAGAGACGAAGATGTTGATGAATCTTCGGAGCTTTCCGTCGTCGTCGAAGATCCTCGTTTTCAACTCGGGATATACGGTGCCCAATTCGCCCAATACCTCAGAAAGCTTTCCAGATTGGAGGGCTATTTCGGGCGATCCATTGGTAAGGGGTCGAAGCTGAGTAGGGATTCGGACTGTTACTGGCATCTGTTAGCTCCTCAGGTCTTGCAGTAGGGCGGAAAATTGGTCCAAGCTCGGCAGGATCGTTGCGGTGGGTTTGCTAGACGGGGCCATCGCCTCGACAGTCTTTAGGCCATTCCCAGTTATATAGCAGACAACCGTCTCATCTTTCGA
>JAJZCF010000014.1:18195-22810 GCA_021846265.1 Actinomycetes bacterium
TTGGCCGACTCCAAGTTGGACGGTACAAAGACATAACTTTCCATTCCCGCCCAAGCGGCATGTGCCGCAACCGAATTGGCTAGGTTTCCGGTGGAGGCGCAAGCCGCCACTTTGAAACCTAGTTCCCGAGCCTTTGAAAGAGCAACCGAAACGACCCGGTCCTTGAAGGAGCCGGTGGGATTGACGGTGTCATTCTTGATATATAGCTCGCTAATTCCGAGAACCTTGGCGAGATTGTTCGCCCTGACCAACGGGGTGAATCCTGCTCCCAGGTCTACATACTCATCGGTCTCGACCGGAAGCAAGTCACGATAACGCCAAATGGAATTTGGTCCTTTGGCGATCGAATCTCTCGACACGTTGGCGGCTATCGCCTCATAGTCGTAATCTACCTCTAAGGGTCCGAAACAGAACTCACAGACATGAAGAGCCTGAATCGGATACGCGTGGCCACACTCCCTACAACGGAGTGCCTTGACAAAAGACACTTTCTCCTCCTAGCATCGATCGGGCATTGGCACCTGGCGAATTAACGCTGGTTGCCGCGGCATCATAGGGCCCGTCCCTCAACCGCTCTGGATGACTAAGACCTAACCGTGATCGTAAAACGATCCTCCTAGGGAACTTAGCTATGTTTGTCAGTCCACTCTATAGCGAAAGTAGCCCTTTGACGCAATTCTTGACCAGTAACTCCATCTCAGAAGGTCTCGGCGGCGGTTGCAACGCGGAATCACTCAAAAGGGCGACCCTGCAACCTAAGGCATTCGCCTTACTCAGTCCCTCAGGGGTAGCTCGTCCAGCAATTATAAGGCACTCGATGCCTAGCCCGTGGGCGATCTCGGCGATTGAACCTACCACCTTGCCGGTAAAGGATGTCGAGTCGAGTTGGCCCTCTCCGGTAATTACTCCGTTAGCTCTTTGAAGAAAACTTTCGAGCTGAAAGAAGTGGGATACGTAATCAAATCCAGAGACGATCCTCGCTCCGGCTGCATAAAGTCCTCCAGCCAAACCTCCCGCCGCCCCCGTCCCCTCTACGCCGGTCACGTCGATGCCCATTTCGGCGAGATACCGCCCAGCGACTCCCCTTAGCCGCAGGGTTAATTCCTCAACTTCGAATTCGTTCGCCCCTTTTTGTGGTCCAAACTCCTTGGCTGCATCCAAGAACTTCGTTCGAGTATCAACAAGGGCTTTTAGCGCCACCCCTTGAAACTGTCCTAGGGGCTCCATGGCCGCCAAAGCCCCGACACCCCCGTCGATGGTCGCAGAGCCTCCACAACCCACAAGAACTTCTTCTGCGCCCCTTTGGGCCGCCTTTACGATTAGTTGACCGGTTCCCTTGGTAGTCGCTCTCATCGGTTCATTCTGTTCTGGGCCGCCCACCAATGAGAGTCCAGATGCCTTCGCCATCTCAATGACCGCAGTTTTGTCCCGCATCGACCATTTCGCATAAACTTCTCTACCCAAGGGCGAAGTGACTAGATCTTCAAAGATCTCCCCACCAATTGCGTCGAGCAGGCCCTCCCCTCCATCTGACATTGCGAAGCTCACGGTCTGCTGTCCTAATTCCTTGGCAACTTCTTCGCTCCAGCGCGCCACCTCAAGTGCTGAAGCAGTCCCTTTGAACTTGTCGGGGGCTATAACTAGCAACTCCGGGTCGCCTTTCTTGATTAGCCATCGTGCGGGCTCCTTGTCCCACTTGGCAAAGAACCTTCCACCCAGTTACGGCGCTAGCCGTTAGCAAATACCGAAAGATCTGGACCGACTATCACCGTTATGTCCTCCTCTGGAAGGTTAAGGGGAACCGAGGCCGAATAAGGGGCGACCGAGGCCTGGCTAAGTGCCAAATCTTGGGCCAAAGTAATCGCTTGGTATTGAAATCCAGAGGAGTAGTAGACCATTGAAGCCGATGCCTGAGCGTTTGCATTCACCGGAGCAACTACGTCATATCCCTTTGAGGCGAGATAGTTGGTGATCTTGCCCGCTAAACCGGGTACCTGAGTTCCATTGGCCACCCTCACCGTCACGCTTGAATAGGCGTTTGTGGTTGAGGGAGACAAAACGATTGTGGTAGTGGTCGAAGAAGTAGTCGGCGGTGGGACTGGGACGGTAGTCGAAGTCGTCGTAGGCGCAACGGTCGTCGAAGACCGGGGAGGGGCCGTAGTGGAGGTAGTAACCAAAGTGGAACTCGTGGTGCTTAGTGCCGCCGAGACGGTCGAATTAGCGGAAGCCGAGCTAAGCAGCGCATAGCCAATTCCTATCTGGGCAAGCACGAGGATAAGGCCGATCAGTGCCCGTCGACCTTTCACCATTCACCTCTAATTCCAGATTCATACCGAGCACTGAGGTTAGATCGCGCACTGAGGTTAAGTGGTGACAAAAAATAAAAAACTCGACCGAAAATCACTATTCGGATCATACAGCACAGAGTAGCGCCATCGACTCAAATCGAGCCAGCCGAAACTTGAGTCTCTGCCTATCAACTTTTCTGAATTTCTTGAAATAATCTTTTCTGAGTTCGGTTATGATAATCGTAACAACTGAGTGGAGTCCATAGAAAAGGAGCACACAATGCTGATGAAGATCGATCCAATGAGGCACTTTGAGGGTCTAGCGAGCGCAATGCTGTCCGACTCCTTTAGCACTTCAGGAATCGACGCATACCGAGATGGTGATGTCTACATCGTCGATATCGATCTACCAGGATTTGACCCAGAGCAGATCGAGGTTGTAGTCGAGAATGACATCCTCTCCGTGAGCGCCGTTCGGACCAGTCCTAGGCGTAACGGAGCCGAAGTGCTGCTTTCTGGTCGTTATCACGGAAAGTATCAGCGATCTATCCGGCTCGCCGAACACCTCGACACCCAAGCCGTCACTGCAAGGTACGATGCTGGGGTGCTGCAAGTTCGAGTTCCGATCCTAGCTTCGGCCAAAGCCAGGAAGATTCAGGTCGAAGTCGCCGATCATCTCGACGGGTCCGTTTTGGCCCAAGAGACTCAAAGTCCGCAAGAGGCAACACTTTAGTCACATAGATGTTAGACAACGACTCAAAGGCGATTAGATTCGTTGAGTCGGCCGGTGTGGCGCAGCTGGTAGCGCAGGCGATTTGTAATCGTCAGGTCGTCGGTTCGAGTCCGACCACCGGCTCTGTTTCAGGTGACTTGGCGCGCTTTGCTCCACCACCTCGTTCAGTCCTGTATTTTTTGATGCCACCTACCGAGAAGCTCGGTCTCAGTGTCTTGGTGAAAGCTGCTGGTCGCCAGGACTAACCAAGGCTAGGTCGGTAATCAGACCCTCAATTTAGTTTTCGGGGGGACTTTCGTTCGACTGACGCTACCCACCATAAGCTCTAGCTTTCGAATTGGTAGCGTAAAAGCCGACGAATGCGCAGCGGGTAAATACGCCGATTATTAGAAAATTTGCACGGTCGGCTCAAGTGGCGCCAGCTATACCCGAGTAGCCGATCCAAGCCATGGTCCTTGATCGGTCCTACGCAAAATGTACGCATTCTTTAGCCAATCCGGCTAAAGAATGTCCTCGGCGAGGAAAAGTTCCTTCGGAAGCGTCTTTTTTGGCATTTCGCCCTAATGAGCACGGGACATACGTCTCTACCTCGATGTTACTCTCGCCGGTTCTTATCCATCCTGGGTGTTAATGCGGTATCTTTCTGCGTAGTTCTTTGGTATTACCTAGTCGCCCATTGTGTCTCGTAGGTGGAATTGCCCCCATTGTGTAAGTGCTACTCGGGTTGGACACAATAAAGTCCAGCGCCAT
Organism: Actinomycetes bacterium; assembly: GCA_021846265.1. Classification (GTDB taxonomy): domain Bacteria; phylum Actinomycetota; class Acidimicrobiia; order Acidimicrobiales; family Acidimicrobiaceae; genus JABEUN01. The sequence continues at coordinate 21,967 of JAJZCF010000014.1, forward strand.
AATAACCCCGTGGTAGGACCCTTGAGTGTTGTTGCGGCCGTGGCTGTTGCGGTCAGTCTGATCGGTATCTTTGCGGTATCGGCAGTGGTTATTTTGTTAATCTTCTCCGCCCTGACCTATGGGTCAACGACGAAAAGAGCGAAAATTCGGGCACACAAGATGCTCGAAGAGAAGCTGCTGCGACTCCTTCGCCGAGATTTGAATGTCCTCGAGACCGAAGAGATCGTGTGGGAGTTTTTGAAAGACACCTCGAGTCGATAACTCTCTCTCTAGAGCTTAAATTGCTGGCGCACGAGTATTAGATACTTTTAAAGGCGCCTTCAATAAGCTCTAGCTTCGCCATGGTATCGCGGATGAGGGGGATCTGTGCGATGACGGCGGTACCCGATCCAAGCCGCGACTCTATAGTTACTTCGCCGCCGATAGATTTAACCCGTTCCCTCATGCCTACCAGTCCAAGATGGCCCTCGGAAATTCCTTCGGCTGCCTCCCAATCAAAGCCCACGCCGTCGTCGGTAACGGTCAGTCGAAGCCACGCATCGCAAAACTCAACCTCAACGAAGAGGTTGTTAGCGTTGGCGTGCCGGATCGTGTTGTTTATCGACTCCTGCACGACCCTAAAGGCTACGAGCTCCAAAGTTTGGGCTAGGCGAACCTGAGTTCCGACTACCTTTAGGCTTCCTTTGAAGTCGAACTGGTCTTCGGAATCTGCGATCAAACCCGAAAGGGCGGGAACAAGTCCGAGTTGATCTAGTGCTGGCGGCCGAAGATTTCTGGCCATACTCCTCAGGCTGTTCGCCGCTTGCAAGGCTTGATTCCTCGTCTCGGAAAGGGCATCCACAAC
>JAJZCF010000014.1:22910-27229 GCA_021846265.1 Actinomycetes bacterium
ATACCGTCTGGGAAGCCGGACAGCTTGGAGTAGTTCATGTCGACGTAGAGGTGGGTCAGGGCGATGAAGATCACCATTAGCTGCACCAACCAGAACCTAAAGTCTGCGGTTGGTGGGTGACTTACTTTTTTGGCGATGAGCCGCCACTCGTCTTTACGACTCTGCTTCGCCATAGTCATCTGGCAGTAGGTGATTTGCGATTGCATATAGGGCCGCTTCTGTCCTTGAAGAGACACCAAGTTTCGTCAAGACGTTTGAAACATACCCCTCTACCGTCCGGAGGGATAGCCCAAGCTGGTTTGCGATCGATTTATTCGTAGATCCACGCGCTATCTGGCCCAAAACATCGGCCTCCCTCGGGGTAAGAACCGAGTTGGGCGCAACTGGATCGCCTCCTCTACGTTTTGCCAGCCTCAACGAAATCGACCCACCAAGGACGAACGATCCATCCGCTACCGTCCTTACAGCGTCGACTAGCTCCCTCCCGGAGGCGGTCTTGAGGAGGTATCCAGCGACACCGACTTCAAGGGCTTCGGCGACATAGGCGTAATCGTCGTATGCACTGACGATCAAAATACGAACCTTCGGGTTCTTAACAGCGGCCAGCTTGGCGACCTCGAGTCCGCTGATACCTGGCAGGTTGACATCGACCAGGGCCACATCGACCTTAAGTTGGCTCATCAGTGCCAAGCCCTGTTCGCCAGTTGAAGCCTGGCCGACCACTTCAATATCTTCAAATCGTTCGAAGAGTTGGGCGGTTCCATCACGCAAAAGCGCGTGATCGTCTACCAACAGCACCCGAATCCGGTCTCTAGCTCTAGAAGAACTCTCCAACGTCATATTCCTAAGGGTAGAACTCTGGGCGCCCACAACCCCAGCCTTTCGTACTCAGACACCACCATGGCCGACTATTTTGCGCCCGATACTCCTGGCTAACCTCACCGAGTCGGACCACTCGAGAGAGGTCCACGGTCATTCGCCGAAGAGTTCCCTCGACAAGTCCGGAAATTTACAAGGAGGCTAGACAGCAGTATCTGACAAATTAGACAAACCTAACCACCAATGGATACATGGTCAAAGTCCTTTTGCTAAGGGTCGAAAATCCCTATTTTGTATCTAAAAGTCTAAATCAGGGTTCCACGGGCCCTTGCTACCTCATAAACGGCCAAAGTCGCAGCCGCAGAGACGTTTAGCGACTCGACCCTACCAAACTGTGGTATCTTCGCCAGAAGGTCGCACCTGGCTTTGGTCAGCTTCGAAAGACCCTTCCCCTCGGCCCCAAGAACCAGGGCCACCGGCGAAGTCAACAAGTTGATCTGAGAAAGATTTGCCTCGGCGTCCATGTCGAGTCCTACCGACCATACACCAAGTGCCTTGAGGTCGGATAGTGCGCCTGGAATCGAACTTGCCAGCGAGAAATTCAAGTATTCGATGGCACCGGCGGCGGTCTTTGTCGCCGAAGGAGTGAGCCTGCACGCTCGATGCTCGGGGATAATCACTCCCGTGACCCCGGCACATTCGGCACTCCTTAGGATCGCCCCCAAGTTCCTCGGGTCGGTAATGTGATCCAGTACTAACAAATTCGCTGCTTTTGAATTTGAAGCGACGATCTCTTCAAGGTCCAAGGCCCTAATCGGAGCGGCCATCGCCACCACGCCTTGATGAAGCTCGGAGCCTGCGATATGGGAAAATCTTGACGATGAGATACTTTGAATCGGTACCCTATGGTTGAAGGCGAAATCTGCGATCTGCTTTACTATTCCAGAACGATCGATCCCCTCTTCGAAGTAGATGGTCTGGACCTTTCTTCTATTCGCCTTCAAAAGCTCATAAACGGCCCTATGCCCTTCGACCTGATCTCCCCCGAGATTATGAGCCCTTGAGGTATGGTACTCGTTTGTTCTTTGGTCGAACTGTCTGCGATGGCCCGATCTTTGGTTGGGTCTTGGGCCATTTGAGTGACCACCTGGCTGTCTGACGGGCATCAAAGCTCCTTTTTTGGATTTAAAGACTTTTTAGACTCAATGACTTCTTGGACTCAATGAGTAGAGGAGGGCAGAGGCTATGGCCGCCGCCCCCTTTTGGCGACCGAGATCACCGAGGCCCTCCGGCCGCTTGGCCTTCACAACTACCGGAGCCCCAAGAATCCTAGATAGTCTCTCGGCCATCTCAGCTCTCACCGGTGCAATCTTAGGAATCTCGGAAATAATCGTAAGATCGACATTGAGGATCTCAAATCCTCGGCCCGAGGTGATAGCGACCACTTCTTTTAGCAGTTCTATTGAGTCCGCTCCTTTATTCTTCGGGTCGGTATCTAAAAATACATCACCAATCCCACCCACCCCACAAGCGCCGAGGAGTGCGTCAGATATAGCGTGCGCTCCCACGTCACCGTCGGAATGTCCCTCCAGCCCGGGTCCATCAAAAAGTTGACCGCAAATCAATAGCGGGCGTAGCGGGTCACTTGAAAATGGATGGATGTCGAACCCCACCGCCACCCGAAGGCCAGAGAGAACCCCCTTTATGAGGTCTGAGGACGAAGCCTCCTCGTCAACGTTCATGGTGCCCTTCCCCTTGATTACCGTCGCCTTTCCTCCGCTCCAGCAGGACCAGTTCGGCGACGCGAAGATCGAATCGGTGGGTCAGTTTGAAGTTGTTAGGGTCTCCTTCGATCCTCTTTGTCTCCAAACCGAGCGCTTCCACTAGCGCAACGTCGTCGGTAGCGTCTTCGCCTTTAGCATGAGCCAAGGTTATCGTCTCATAGTTAAATCCCTGTGGCGTCTGTGCGGTATGGAATCCGTCCCTATCGATCGACCCGACAACCCGCAAGCCGTCTACAAGTTTCAGACTCTCGGTAACTGCGAGGGTAGGCAGAACCGAAACGGCCCCAGAATTAAGGGCGTCAACGACCCCTAGAAAGAGTTCCTTAGTCGCCAAGGGACGAGCGGCATCATGAACCAGCACCAAGTCTCGAGGTTCCGCTCCCATTTTGGCGATCGCCTCTAGGCCACTTCGAACCGACGCCGATCTAGTCGCTCCACCAATTGCGACTAGATCTCCGGGATAGCTCGCCGGATCCGAACTCGGCTTTACCGTCACTACTACGTCGGATACCGATTTAGCGACCCCATAGCTCCAGTCGATCACCCGGCGATCGACTAGCCATTCGAGCTGTTTCCTTGCACCATAACGTAAGCCGGTTCCTCCGGCAACGATTATCGTCCAAACTCTACCAGGGGACAAGTTGCCTCCTAAGAGAGGGCAGCGTCGAGCTTAGCTTCAGCCTCTGACTCGGGAACTTCGAGCGCAAATGAGAGCTCAGATACCAGTATCTGGCGGGCCTTTGAAAGCATACGCTTCTCTCCTGCGGAGAGACCTTTATCCTTGTCGCGCAGCGAAAGGTTCCTTACTACCTCGGCTACCTGGTAGATATCTCCTGACTTTAACTTCTCTACATGATTCTTAAACCGTCTTGACCAGTTGGTAGGCATGCGAGCCTCCTTCTTGCGCAAAACGGCAAACACCTCCTCGACCTCTTCGTCGTTGATCACCTCTCTGAGGCCAACCTCGTCTGTACTGTCCGCCGGGACCATCAGGGTCAGGTCTCCATACGCCAGTCGCAGCACCAGATATTCCCTGGTCTCACCAAAAGCTTCCCTGGTCTCGCGCTTCTCGATGATCGCCGCACCGTGATGCGGATAGACCACCTTGTCTCCTACGTCGAACCCCACCTAAACCTACTCTCGCTATTTCCACACTTTTCCCATTAACTAGGGTAAGGCAAAGTGCAAAGGATCTATTCTATTGCATAGAAGAAGGCCTGAGGGGCTTAAAATGCGAACTGAAAAGAGTACGGGACAGTCCAGCTACGTGAATGCTCGGTCTCTGCTCCTAAAAACAGAGTTTATGAAGGCCCTCGACTCATTGGCAATTGACGATGTGATCAAAGCTCATCGGCGATCGACCTTCTTGAGGGGTCAGGATATCTTTGTCGAAGGCGAAGCTTCATCGGACCTATTTATCGTGGCAACTGGTCGGGTAGCGATGCAAAAAAGCGCTTCTGGGGGAAAAGACTCACTGGTTGCATTGATGGAGCCAGGGGACCTATTTGGAGAGATGGGGCTCTTCGACGACCAGGGTAGATCGGCGACGGCCCGGTGCCTAGAGCGCACGGAAGTATTAAGGATTCCCTACTCGGTTTTAAGGCTCATACTGCACCAGAGGCCCGGCTTATTGTGGGGGATGCTCGAACTGCTAGCTAAGCGGCTAAGAAACACCGATGATGCCCTCGCTGACGCTATGTTTCTAGACGTGCCTGG
>JAJZCF010000015.1 GCA_021846265.1 Actinomycetes bacterium
CCCAGTTAGCTACGAAGGTAGGGGTCGAGGGTGAATGGTGCTCACTTTTCCTGAGACTTCACCCAGTCCAACAAGCGCCTAGTAGCTTCCTCGGCGCCCAAAGGCCCTTCATCCATGCGAAGCTCCAGAAGAAAATCGAGAGCCTTTCCGACCTGTCTCCCTGGGGGTAGGCCCAGAATATCCATCACCGCAGTTCCGTCGAGATCGGGCCTAATGGCGTCCAACTCTTCCTTCTCCTTGAGAGTGGCTATCCGGAGGACAAGTTCATCCATCCTTTCTTTCAGACGGCGGGCCTTATTCTCGTTCCTGGTTGTCGAATCGCACAGGGTAAGCTCGTTGAGCCTATCGAGAAGATCGCCAGCGTCTCGCACATACCTCCTCACCGCCCTGTCGGTCCACCCGGCCTCAAAACCGTGGAATCTGAGGTGCAGATAGACCAGCTTCGATACCTTCTCGATTTCCTCCGCAGGGTACTTAAGTTCCTTCATTCGCGCCTTGGTCAATCGCGATCCGACGACATCGTGAAAGTAAAAGCTCACTCCGTCCTGGCCGATCTCTCGTGTCGCTGGTTTCCCAATATCGTGGAAAAGAGCTGCTAGACGAAGTATCTTGTCCGAAGAAGTCTTTTCGACTACCGCTATTGTGTGGGACAGCACATCTTTATGCCGATGGATTGGATCTTGTTCCAACTTCAAAGCGGGGATCTCGGGGATAAATTCATCGATCACACCCGTCTCGACAAGGAGCCAGAGACCCGAACTTACTTCGGGTAAGACTATTAGCTTGTCGAACTCGTCGCGAATCCTCTCCTTCGAAACAATTTCAAGCCGGCTCTTCAGCTCGGTCATGGCAGCAACTAGTGCTGGATCTGGTTTGAGGTTAAAACGGGCAACAAACCTAGCGGCGCGCAACATGCGAAGCGGGTCGTCGGAGAAAGATTCAATTGGAGAAAGTGGGGTCCTCAAAACTCCGGCCACCAAGTCGACCAAACCGCCAAAAGGGTCGATCAGGATCGGAGCAGAGGTCGAAGTGACTTCAAAGGCCATCGAGTTAATTGTGAAGTCCCGCCTAGAAAGGTCCTCCTCTACCGACTTTGAATACTTGACGACCGGTTTTCTCGAATCGTTGGTGTAGGACTCCGCCCTATGCGTGGTGATCTCAAACTTAAAGCCGGCCTTCTCGGCCCCAATTGTTCCAAATCGCTTCCCTACCGCCCACTTAGCATCGGACCATCCTAAAAGGATCTCTTCGATCTCATCCGGCAGCGCGTCTGTGGTCATATCCAAGTCATCCGGGCGAAAGCTCAGCTGCTCGCCGCCTTTTTTGGAGTGGGAAAGTAAGTAGTCCCTCACCGCTCCGCCCACCACGTAAAGCCTCTTATTACGCTTTTCGAAGCGACCGCTAAGCTCGGTTATAAATTTGAGTTCTGGGCCAAAGCCTTGCAACATCACCCATGCAGGCTATCCGAAATTCTCTTTGCACAGACAACCTAATCCCGCCGGCCACCACACTATAGAGGTACGGGTCGTGCCGTCTTTCGGTTCTTTTGAACAAACTGAAAGTCTTCGCACCCAAAGGGGGAGGTTTGGCGAACTAGTTCCGATCATTCTGTAACCGTCCTTTGGCTTCCTTTGGCTTTTTGCTTTTTTGGCCCACGCAACTTCGGCGGCGTCTCAGTCCCAACTGGGCAAAACTAGTTCGAATCGTCCTCTATTGCGTACCAAAAGACGGCGTCATCTGGGGCGTTAGTTAATGACCCCTGCCATACCAAAAATAGATCCGCTGTCCTCAAAAGGATAAAAACGGCTTAGTTCTCGCCAAAGTCAACCCTTGGTCATCGACGCCGGAGGCTCCAAGGAGCGTTGTCGGGTAGATCTACCTATCCCTGGCGGTAGGAAACAGGGCATAAAACTCGCCTAGGTTGCCCCTGGAGCTAGTCCAGTGCCCTGGATCTCATCTGGGCCAGAGCGTCTATCAGGTCACGCTCAGGTCTCAACCTCCCGGGGGCTTCGGGGGAGAAGGATTCTCCAGAAAGTGCTCCAAGAAGTGAAGCAGTCGAGTCTCTCAGGGCTTCCAGGTCGTATCCGCCCTCGAGTAGAGCGACCGTCCTTCCTTTTGGCACTAGTTTCATCGCCCAGCTTGTCAAGTCAAAAAAGTCTCCAGAACTCAATCCCATCTCGGTCAGGGGATCCTTATAATGGGCGTCAAATCCGGCAGATATTAAAAGCCATGTGGGGTCAAAAGCCTCAATAGCTGGCCATGCGATCGTCTCTAGCGCGTATCGCATAGTAGGTCCGGTCGTTCCCTCCGGCAGCGGTATGTTTACCGTAGTTCCATGCCCATCACCAATCCCCACCTCCTGTACCCTTCCAGTACCAGGGAAAAGGGGATACTGATGGGTCGAAACGTAGAGTACCGATGAATTTGCAAAAAAGGCATCTTGGGTGCCGTTTCCATGGTGAGCGTCAAAGTCAAAAATGAGTACCCGCTCCCCCCACGAAACAAGTTCCGCCGCCAAAACGGCGACATTGTTGATCAGGCAAAATCCCATAGCTGAGTCGGCGATTGCGTGATGTCCGGGGGGTCGGACTGCGACAAAGGCCGCATCGGCCTGGCCTTTTTTGAGTCGCTTAGCTGCGTCGATGCCAGCGCCCGCCGCCAATATAGCGGCGTCCCAGCTATGTATCGAGACTTGCGTGTCGGGGTCTAGTTCTCCACCGCCCATAAGGCAGAATCGCCTAAGGGTTGCCAGATAGTCGCCCCCATGAACCTTTGCCATCTGAAACCCGGAGGCCGGCTCAGGATTAAATCGAACCACCTCGACCTTGTCCTGGACGAGTTCGATACCTTTTAGCACGGCACCCAGTCGCTCTGGCCTCTCAGGATGGTGCGTTCCCGCATCGTGGTCCAGGAAAAGGGGGTCGGTTCCAAATAGTACTGCCACAAGAAAATCCTACACCCAAGTATCTGCAGAGCAATGAATTGGCTTGATCGCTAAGGCTACAATTGAGCTATAGCTACAGATAGGGTACCTGATATAACCGTTAACTCTTATGTAAAAGCCGCTGGGCGTCGGTTCAAGCTGACCCCGTGGTATGGGCTGGCAGGCGCTGCGCTTGTGGTCCCGCCGAGTCCAACCCAAACAATTCCGAGTTTCGTCGTAAATCAGCTATGTGATTCTGCGCTCGAGTTAGGATTTTCCTCAATCTTGTGGCAGGCAGAGAATGAAAAATTTGCTGCGGTCATGTTTGAGCAAGGTTTTGAGCCCGCTGACACCCTATATGTCCTTCATCGAGATATTAAAACACCGATCAAGTCGTCTTTCTTGCCGCCATGGGTCTCAATTACTAGGGTCAAAGGGTACTCTTACTCCGATCTTGAGAAGATAGATCACCGTTGCTTTGAACCATTCTGGCGACAGGATCCACTGATGATGGAGGACGCCAGAACGTCGACCCCCAGATCCAGCCTGAAGCTTGCGATAGATACGAGGGGACCAGAAAATACCCTCGTAGGCTTTTCGCTCTTTGGTCTAGGGTCGCACGCAGCCTACTTGCAGAGGTTGGCGGTAGATCCGGATATTTGGGGTAACGGTATCGGAAGTGAGCTAGTCCGAAGGGGCTTGAATTGGGCGAGAAGGTGGCGAGCACAGACGGTGAGTGTCAACACCCAATCGTCAAACCAGAGGGCGCTGCGCCTCTACCAAAAGCTCGGCTTCGTTTTGCAGCCAGAGATGCTGTGGATACTGAAGAAGAGTTGCTCCAATTAGATTCCGCGCTAGCGCGAAAAAGTAGCTCAATTAAAAAGGCCGCTTATGGCGAGTTTTGGAAAGTTGGCAGGCTTTTGGCTGTATTGGGGTTAACTCTGCTCGCCCTGGTTGGTTCGGCTTTTAGCCGATCGACTCCAGCTGCATTCGCCGACGAAAATCCGACTCTCACCTTTTTGAGCCTTCCGTCGTTTTTGAATATCAACTCTCCAACCAACGTAACCTTTAGCCTTTCCGGGATATCTAGCAAAGCAGGACTAGAGGCCTTCTTTTTGGTTTATCCCAAAATATCTTCTCGCTCGATCTTTCAGAACATAAGCCATGGAGGTGGACTCGGATACCCTTTGCTAATAGCCCAGCCCGTCCCATTGCAACAGCTAAGCAATGGCGGAAACTCATTCACCGTCCCAATCGACATCGCCGCCACGAGCAATTCTCTCGGAATTCCCGTCCTTCCTAACTGTGAAAACGGATGCGCTGGGATCTATCCGATTGCTATACGGATCGTGCAGGCGAGCAATTCGCAGGTCGTAGTGCAAAGGTCGGCGCCGTTGGCGATCCTCCCTACGGGCGCAATCAATTACCCCTTAGACGTGGCCCCGATTATTTCCCTGTCTCCCAGGGCTAATAGCGCTACCTTCAAGGGTCTCGTGACAGTTTTAAATGATTACAACAACCTCTCCTTATCGGCGGCGATTGATGGAAAGGCTCTGAGCAATCTTCCTTCAACTAGCGCCAGCAAGCTGGCACTACAAGCGGTTTCAAACTGGTCTGCCAGCCCAAATCACCAGCTATTGACGACTAGTTACCTTCCAATTCAACCAGCGTGTTTAGAAGGCCTCACCGGGCCTGGCTCTTTACAGCAGCAGATTGCCCTCTCTCCGCCCCCAGGGAAGGTCGTTAATCAGGGAATTCAAAATCCAACCTTTTTTGTAGATAACCAACCAACTGCGTCAGACCTTAAAGATCTCGCTGGACTCGGATACAACAATGTGATCTTGCCAAACACCGCCTACCCCAACGGCCTCCCCTTGACCCTCACCTCGCCCGTTAGCAACGTGGTGGGGCGGTCAACTGCACTGGTAGCGGACCCAGGCATAGCCGCCGACCTGCGAATACGGGACTCCTCTTTGGCTAGCACGACCGCAATTTCAGACCTTGGACAGGTCTACTTCGATCTTCCTAACTCCCAGGCGACTCGGGTAGTGCCTTTGGTTTTTAACGTGGCTAATACCACCGAGGTAAACGACCTGAGCAAATTCCTCAAAAAGCTCTCGGTAGCGCCGTTCCTAAGAACGCAGACCGCCTCATACGCCCTGACTCGGACACCGGTGCCGAACAGTCAAGTCGGTGTCGTGCTATCTAAGTCGCATCTCTGTAGACTGCCTAGCAGCCTGCATAAGGCGCAGGTTGCCTTGGAGGCGCTACAGTCGACCAATCCACCTCAAAGTGTTCTGGGGCCGATCAGGGTCGACCTCCTGTCCTCTGAAGGTACCATCTACACTAAGTCGGAGCGTGAAGCGTTAGCGAAGCTGGCCATCGCTAGCTCTCTCGGAACTATGGACAACTTTACGATTGTCAAGGGCCAGGCGATCACCTTGACCTCCAAAAACGCCTCTATCCCAATATCGCTGCTTTCGAAGCTGGACTATCCGGTAACCCTCGTGGTCTCGATCTCCTCGGATAAGTTATCCTTTTCTAAGGGTTCAAGTCAACAGATCACCGTCGCCCACTCGAGCATCACCGCCTCCTTTTTGGCCTCGACCAAGAGTCTCGGAGACTTTCCGCTCCTCGTAACGGTGAAGACGCCGTCGGGCTTTGTCCTTCAGAGTGCGACATTAGACGTAAGGTCAGACTCCTTCTCGCTGGTAGGGATTGCCCTAACCTTTGGATCACTGCTTATCCTGATCATCTGGTGGATAAGGTCACCCAAAAAGAGGCTGGGTAAAGCCAATCAATCCGAGTTCATAGGAGAACCCAAAACTATGGCCTCAAACGACGACCAAGAAGTTTCCTCGACTGTTCTGTCCAACCGACTATTAGACGAGACGGAATAGTCGGGTATAGATACGCCAATGTCACAAATCTTCTCAAAGTTAAACTCGATGCTGGCCTCGGTGCTAAGCGCAAGATCCTCGACTCGAAAAAATGCCGCACTGATGGCCGCAGGCACCTTGGCGTCTCGAATCTTGGGACTTGTTCGAATAGTCGCACTCGCTTATGCGCTTGGAAGTCACTCATTAGCCGACGTATTCAACCTCGCTAACAATGCCCCTAACACCATCTACGATCTCATCCTCGGTGGTGTAATCTCTTCGACGCTACTCCCGGTCTTCGCATCAAGGCTCGCCAAATCTGATACCAGGATGGCTTGGATGTCGATCTCTGCGGTCGTCACCCTCTCTGGAATCTTTCTAGTTATTGCGACCGTCCTCTTCGAGCTAGCGGCGCCCGGAATCATCGGACTCTATACCTCGCTAAATCATTCTGCGCAGGCCAATGAACAGAGGCGCGCCGCTACCGAACTCCTTAGGTTCTTTGCTCCCCAGCTGTTCTTCTACGGAGTAATTACCCTTATAACTGCTGTTTTGAATGCCAAACGAAACTTCGCAGTTCCGGCTTTCGCCCCGATACTAAACAATATCGTCGCCATTATCACCCTGTTGATCTTCGCATCGATGTACCGCCATCCAAGTGTGAGCTACGTGCTTTCGAATCCAAGGGCGATAAAGCTCCTCGGGATCGGTACTACCCTTGGGGTAGCCTTCCAGGCGGTCTCACTAATCCCCATGCTGCGGCGGGTCGGGGCTCGAATCCGCTTTCGGATCGATTTCTTCGACCATACCGTCAGGGAGGTCTTCTCCTTGTCGGGTTGGACCTTCGCTGCCGTAGTGACCAATCAGCTGGCCCTGGCTGTCGTCTTGGCGATAGCCGATAGACGCCCAGGCGAAGTGACCGCCTACAACTACGCCTATCTCTTCTTCCAGCTCCCCTACGCTATCGCCGCACTATCCATCATGAGCACGATCCAGCCCGAGCTCGCCGAGAGGTATCAGGGCGCCGACCTCTCCGGCTTTGCCTCCCGCTTCAACGTCGGCCTCAGGTCTTCTGTAGCGGTAGTAGCCCCGGCCGCAGCGGCCTTTCTGTCATTTGGCCCCGAGCTGATCTTTCTCGCCCTAGGACACGGTCAAGCCGCCGCCCAAGGGACCCAAGAGATTAGCTCGGCCCTTTTGGGATTTGCCTTTGGTGTCCCCGGATTCGCCGCGTACTTGGCGATGACTCAGGGCTTCCAGGCGATGAAGAATACTAAAGCGGTCTTTCTCTTATACCTCTTAGAGAATGGGCTGAACGTCGTTTTGGCGGTAGTGCTGCAGCCGATATGGGGAGTAAAGGGGCTGGCCATGTCGCTGGCGATAGCCTATACAATCGCTGCGGCCGTCGGCTGGTGGATGCTCAAGTCCCGGGCGATACCCCTCAGTCTGAAACCATATCGCAAGGTTTGGACTAGATCGCTCCTCGGTTCGATAGCCTTCTACTTGGTGGGCAAATACGCAATTAAAGAGCTCGCAAGTGGGGGCTTTATCCATCAGAGCTTCGCATTAGCCATTAGTCTCGCCTTGGGAATTGCGGCCTTCTTCGCCGTAGCGGAAGCGACCGCTAGAATTACCAACTTGAACATCGGGGGTAAACATTGGCGAAGGTAAAGGTTATAACCGACACCGGGTCGGATCTACCAAACGAGATCTGCACATCGTTGAATATATCGACGGTACCTCTAAAGATCCGTTTTGGCGAAAAGGAGTACCTCGACAAGTTCGAGCTGACGAATGAGAAGTTCTGGGAACTCTGTCTAAAAGGTGGGGACCTCCCCCAGACTGCGGCGCCGTCGGCCGGGCAGTTTCAAGCAGCTTACGGAGAAGCCAAAGCCCAGGGCTTCGAGTCGGTAATCTGTATCACCCTGTCTTCCGAACTCTCCGCTACCTACCAAAGCGCCCTCATAGCCGCCAAAGAGGTACAGGGGGAAATCGACGTAACCGTTATCGACTCTCGATGTGCCACTATCGGCGAAGGCTCGCTGGTTATCCACGCCGCACAACTAGCACAAGCCGACGTACCATACCCCCAGATAGTATCTGAAATAAACGACAAGGTCTCCAAGGTAAAACTCTTTGGAACTCTCGACACCTTAGACTTTCTGAAAAGGGGCGGCCGGATAGGTGCCGCTGCCGCCTTGCTCGGCTCGCTTTTGAGTTTCAAGCCGCTTATTGAAATTCGGTCCGGCCTGGTAGAACCGGACGGAAGGCAGCGCACCAGGGCAAAAGCGCTCGCCTACCTTCGGGATAGGGTATCCTCCTTTTCCCCGATCTCCCATGTAGGAGTGGCGCACGCTAATGCTCCCGACATCGACGACTTCATAGAAAAGCTATCGGAACAGACCCATGTTCCGATAGATGAGATCACGGTCACCTCCATCGGTCCGGTCATCGGAACCCACGCCGGCCCGAGGACCCTTGGAGTAACTTTTTGGGTAAATTAGCTAAGGTGGACTACCAGGCACCTTTGGTCTATTTTTGAAGTATTGGCTAGTAGAAAAACGGGAAGAAGTGACCGAAGATTCGATAGAGACAGATGAGAGCCAATCGCCGTCTTCCGATGCCGATTGGCCAAAAAGGGCCGCTGACGCAGTTGAGACCCTAGCCGAACTGATCAGGGGCAAAGCGATACGACCGCTATTGATGGTGGCCAAGGCTATAACCTACGGCTTTTTGGCTCTCGGCCTTGCTTCGATATTCGCCGTCTTGATGATTTCAATGCTCGTAAGGCTGATTACGGTCTACCTGACCGGAAATCACGTCTGGATAACTTATCTGGCGCTGGGTGGAATCTTTACCCTCCTGGGTATGTTTACATGGAGTCGGAGAAGTTCAAAAGTCACAGGATGAAAGGCAGCCCTTACGTGACCCAGCATAAAGAAGTCGTAATAGTAGGCTCCGGTCCAGCCGGATTAACCGCTGCGATCTATACCGCTCGGGCAAACCTGTCGCCGGTAGTTATAGAGGGCGAGCCGTCTTCAACCTCTGATCAGCCCGGCGGACAGTTGATGCTGACCACGGAGATTGAGAACTTTCCGGGCTTTATAGACGGGATAATGGGCCCAGAGCTGATGAGTAACTTCCGTTCCCAAGCGGAACGCTTTGGCGCTAGCTATCACACAGCCAAGGTAACCAAGATAGACCTCTCAAATCGTCCGTTTCAGATCTGGACCTCGGACTCAAACTCGGCCGATCCTGACTATACAGCCGAAGCGGTGATCATTTCAACCGGAGCAAGATCGTTGATGTTAGACCTTGAAGAAGAGGTTCGCCTTATCGGCCACGGTCTATCTACCTGCGCGACATGCGACGGCTTTTTCTTCAGGGATCTAGACATCGCCGTCGTCGGCGGTGGAGACTCGGCGATGGAGGAGGCGATCTTTCTTACGAAATTCGCCAAATCTGTAACCATAATCCACCGACGCAAGGAGCTAAGGGCTTCAAAAATCATGCAGGACCGGGCCTTCGCCAATCCCAAGATTCACTTCCAGTGGAACTCGGTAGTCACCAAGCTTCATGGTGACACTCAGCTGGAGGGCATAACGCTGACCGATACTACGACAAACCAAGAGTCGAGGCTAGATATCAAGGGCCTCTTTGTCGCAATCGGCCACGTCCCAAATACCGACGTCTTTCGTGGCCAGATAACTATGGATTCGAACGGATACATCGTCACCCATGACGGCACCCATACCAATGTCGATGGGGTCTTTGCTTGTGGAGACGTACAAGACCACACCTATCGTCAAGCGATAACCGCCGCTGGATCGGGTTGCATGGCCGCTATTGACGTCGAGCGTTGGTTGGAGGCGAAACACCACCAAGCTGGATGACCTTTTAACTTTGGCCATTCGGCCACGGGAATCATCCTTCGATTGGTAAGGTTTTAACCCACAGAAAATTAACTAGAACGATCCAAGGGGATACTGTGGCAAATATAGTCGAGCTCAACGACTTCAACTTTGAAAACTCGATCAAGGATTCCGAACTCCCGCTGCTAGTTGACTTCTGGGCTGAATGGTGCGGACCGTGCAAGATGATAGCCCCGATCCTCGAGGAGATCTCGACCGAGCGTAAAGGACAGCTCAAGATAGCAAAGCTCAACGTCGACACCGCACTAATGGCGGCGAGACGCTACGAGGTGATGTCTATTCCGACCCTGATCCTCTTCAAAGACGGCCAACCAGTCAGACGAATAGTCGGTGCCAAATCGAAAAGTTCTCTCTTGAGGGAACTCGATCCAGACCTTAGCTAAGCCTTTTTAACACGATTTGGAATACCCACACTGAACGAGAAGCTATTTCCCGAACTGAAGCTCGGCTCGAATGGGCCAGCGGTCCTCGACGTACAGGCGAGGCTGATATCTATCGGCTATCAGCTCCTCGACCCAGACGGTTCTTTTGGCGAGTCAACTTCTAGGGCAATTGGTAGGTTTCAGAGCCTTAGAGGACTAAGAGTCACCGGCACCCTAGACAAAAATACCTGGGATACCTTGGTTGAAGCGGGCTACAGCCTAGGGGATCGGATGCTCTACCTCAAGTCCCCAATGTTTCGTGGCGACGACGTCGCCGAGCTACAGGCCCGGCTAGGGTCAATCGGCTTTGATCCAGGAAGGGTGGATGGGATATTCGGAGAGCGCACCTCGCGGGCACTGATCGACTTCCAGGAAAATGTCGCCCTGCACCCTGACGGCTTTTGCGGAAAGGAGACCGTTACCGAGCTCCTTAGAGTCTTTGGCAGGAGTCCCGAACACGTCCATTGGGTGAGAGAGAGGGAGTACCTCAGGAGTCAAACCAAAACGCTCAGTGAACTTCTCGTGGCGGTCACTAACTCCGGAGAGGCCGAAGTACCCGCCGAAGCGATATCTCAGCGCCTCCATGTCGAAGGACTCCACGTCCAGACCCATTCCGACTCAGATAGGTCAGCGCTAGCATTGCTTGCCAACAGGATGAACGCCGACGTCGCAATCCACCTAGAAATCGGTGAAGGGGACTCATTTATCGGCTTCTACTCCGGCTACAGCTACGTCTCCCCCCGCGGGCGAACCCTCGCCGAGTTATTGGCTAATGAGCTGAATCTGAACATATTGACGAACCAGGTATCTGTCGTCGGGTTAGCCATGCCCATCCTAAGAGAGACCCGAATGCCGGCGATAGTAATCTCCCTCGACTCAGCGATCACTTGGGTAAAGAACCTGCCTCAAATAGCCGAATCTGTACTGGTAGCACTGTCCCTCTTCGCTAAGCCCGTCGACCTCACGATCTAGTTATCACCCTCGCCGGTTGATTATCCACAACCTTATCCCCAAGTGTGCATAACCTCTACCTAAGCCTTTGATAAAGCCTCACTCAAGGGTTGAACCTTAGCCTATGGTCTCCCCTACAAGCAGTCTAAAAATTCTTTCAAGGTCGTCAAGGCTCCCAAACTCTACGCTAATCCTTCCGGCCTGCTCCTTTGAAGGGTCGGCCACCCTTGCCAACTCGACCTTCACACGGGTAGAAAGAAGTTCTCCGACCAATCCTTCAAGCTCCAAAATCCATGGTGCTTTGACCTCGGCCAGCTTGTGAGTTCGACCGGTCTTTTCGACGTCGACTTGCTCCCCTGGCTCCGGAACACCCTTTAGACCCTTCACGGCCTCCTCGGCCTGCCGAACGGATAGTTGATCCCTTTTGATCCGCTCCGCCAGCTCCTCCTGAAAATTTCTATCCGATGAACCGAGTATCGCCCGAGCGTGCCCAGCAGTAATAGATCCTTCAGCCAGATATTCCTGGATACGCTGGGGAAGCTGAAAAAGACGAAGCGAGTTGGTAATCGCAGTGCGACTCTTGCCCATTCGCTGGGCAAGTTGATCGTGGGTTAAGCCAAAATCATCGATAAGCTGCCTATACGCCCCCGCCTCTTCAAGAGGATTCAAATCCTCTCTGTGAAGGTTCTCAACAACCGCCTGTTCGAGGGATGACAGGTCATCAGCGTCTTGCACTAGGGCAGGAATCATATCCAATCCAGCCCTCCGGGCCGCTCGCCACCTGCGCTCACCGGCTATTATCTGGTACTCCTGATCGGCAAACCTTCTGACCAGAATTGGCTGGAGCAGCCCTAGCGCCGCGATTGACGCAGCGAGGTGCGATAGTGACTCCTCATCAAAGTGTCTCCTTGGCTGCATAGGGTTGGGCCTAATCTGACCGATCGGGAGCTCTCTCAATGCCGACTTTGGAGCCCCGATCTCACCCACGGGAATCAAAGCAGAAAGACCCCTACCTAATCCACTTCTTCGATCACTCACCGACAACCTCCCGAGCAAGAACGCGATACGCAATAGCGCCCCTCGAAGAGGGGTCGAAAACGGTGATCGGCTGCCCAAATGAAGGTGCTTCCGAGAGCCTCACCGACCTTGGTATGATGGTATCGCACACCACTTGACCACAAAATCCCCTAACATCCTGCACCACTTGCTCGGAAAGCTTTGTCCGGCCATCGTACATAGTCATAACCACGTAGTCAACCTCTAGATCTGGATTGAGGCTGGACTTAACTAGCCGGACGTTTCGGTAAAGTTGGGTTAATCCTTCAAGTGCGTAGTATTCGCATTGGATTGGCACCATCACCTCGGTAGCGGCGGTAAGGGCGTTGACTGTCAAAAGTCCCAAGGACGGGGGACAGTCAATGAAAACAAAATCGTAATCTTCGGCAATTCCCTCAAGAGACCTCTTTAGCTTTGTCTCCCTACTAAAAATCGAGACGAGTTCGATCTCTGAACCTGCAAGATCAATCGTCGCGGGACAGAGAAAAAGGTTTCGAACGCTAGTCGCCTCGATAGCATCTTCCATCGGAATATCCTTCATCAAGACGTCATAGATGGAGAACTGAAGTCCCCTCCGGTCGATTCCTAGACCCACGGTCGCATTCCCCTGGGGATCAAGATCGATTACCAGGACCCGCTTCCCCATTTCTGCTATCGCTGCGGAAAGATTTATTGTTGTTGTGGTTTTACCGACACCGCCCTTTTGATTGGCGATGGCTACGATTCGTGGGCTGTCCGTTTCGGACAAATTACTCCCCTCTCAGACAGATCAAACCTCTGTGACATACAGATACCCGCCCCACTTGCATCGACGAATTCCGATACCAAACCCAAACTGCCCAATTTTACAGACTAAAGGATCCAACAGGACCGTATTCAGGTCAAAACAAACCCCTACAGGACTATCCTAGCCGTGTCGTTTCGGCTAATTCAATGAAACTGCAGATAATAAGGCCCACTTCCTTCCAATATTGTCGAGAAAGGGCAAAAATGTTTCACGTGAAACGGCTAAGGAACTAAACGGGGGACCGTCCGACCAAATCGCACCGTTCCACGTGAAACATCTCCCAACAAATACAAGCCGATCAATAGCCAAGCGCAGAACGCCCTCTAAAGGCTCCCACAAAACGACAAGTTTAGAAAAGAGGTCTCTTTGCAGGTACTCCAACCCTGCGCGGGTATCGATCTGGCGTAGCTCTGACCTTCAGAAAGGCCGAAAAGCTCATCGGTCCCTCATTTAGCGACTGCCTCTTAAAACCCAGCTCATCCATAACGTCCTCGTTCCATCGTTCCCCTCCGCCCTCCGGAGGATCCGATACAAGAAGAAAACCCCCAACAGTTAGTAGGGGAGCGGCGCATTCAGCGGTTATGGCTGGCCCGGCGAAACCCCTAGCCACCACCAGTGAACCAACCTCCCTGTATTCAGCGGCCCTGCCGACCACTTCAGCCCGCTCATTGACCACCTTCACACTGCAGTCGAACTGAAAAAGATCCTTTTGGCGCAGTAAAAACTCGGCCCGCCTGGCCTGCGATTCCACTAAATGGACCACTGCACCGCGAGGTAGTGAATAAGCGAGCACGAACCCTGGGATTCCCGCACCTGAACCTAGATCAAAGCAGATGGGATTAGATACGACTAGAGCCGCAAGCAGTTCGCTTGCGGCTCTAACAAAGACTATAGAATGCTCCAGCTGAACGTCAAAGGATTGCGGCCCCAAAAGGCCTAGCTCCCATGCCTCCTGGAGCCACCTTCTTATTCGCGGATCAGAATTAATCCCGCTCAGACTCTGCATCATACCTATAAAGAACGACATACCGCCTCGGGTCATACCCCTCAGAGCGGGTACCAATACCTTCTATGCTCGCCGCCGTATCGTGGACAATCTTCCTGTCACCCGACGCCATTGGCTCTAGCGCCTTCTCAACCCCGGTCTCCAAGACCTCGGCGGCGACACCACTTACGAAACGCTCAAGGGCCCGAACCCTCTTTGCACGATATCCCGCAACGTCGACGGTAACCCGTCCTGAGCCCTCGCCAGCAGCCCTTTGAACGATTGCCCTAGTTAGCTCCTGGACCGCCGAAACGACGTGCCCCTTTGAACCGATTAGAACACCAAGATCATCTCCGAGTATCGATAGTTCCATCGACTCCTCATCAACGTGATCCACGTGCACAGTTCCAGCAAGTCCCATTTCTCCTAATAGTCCCGCCAGAAAGTGCTGTGCTGCACCGGCCAACTCAATCCGTGAGGGTCCCTCTTCGGTAGTGGACACTATCTGTTCCTCCGTTCCCTTCTCAGCTGTCGCTTTTACTGCCTTCTTTGGTCTCTCTGACCTGCTCCGCTCGCGTGCTCCGCCCCTTGCCGGCCTAGCAGGGGTCAACACATGCTTCGCTGCCGCCTCTTCAGTAGAACTATCATTGGCGTCTACTGGCTCAGTTTCAGGCTTCGTTGATGCTTCGCCACTACTTTTTCCACCGCGTCTGCGAGTATCCCTCCGGAGGACTTTTGCCCTTGGAGTTGTCGGCTTTACTCTCGCCCGAACCCTCGCCTGCTTCTTGGAAAGCCCCAAAAAACCTCCTCGGGGCTCCTCTAGCACCTCAAATACCGCTTCGGAAAAATCAACTCCTAATGCGTCCAAAGCCGCTTCTTTTGCTTCCTCGACCGTTCTCCCGGTCATCTCAACCCATTCCATCTATTCCTCTAGTGCAATCGTGAATCACAATTATGTAATTGCATCAATGTCGTGCCTTAGGCGCCTTTCTTCTTTTCTTCGGGATCGTTTCCCTCGATAGGCCGATTATTAGGTGGCTCTGGCCTCGCCTTCCCACCAGGTGAACCCTTTGTTTGTCTCCGATTGACCGGTCCTTTTCGCACCGTTGGCGCGTTCGGTTGGTCCTTTCGATCCCCCGCAGTTCCACCAGCGGAGGGCCCCGCTTTTGGTCTTGGATTTACCTTAGGAACTGGCTTCGCCGGTGGCTTATTCTGGCCCTTATCCCGAGGTATGAAGGTGTCCTCTGCGTCGGTTTCTCCCTTGGTAGCTTTGTTTCGCTTTGCCTCTGCCTTTATCTCTTTTGCCTTGCTCGCGTGAGCCTTGAGCGCAGGATCAAATCGATACATCGCCTCTTGCTGGAGAATCCTAAAGATGCTTGCGACTATAAAATAGACGTTCACTCCGACTGGGATGTTTAAATAGATGATCCCGAATATCAGTGGCGAAAACTTGTTGAGATAGTACGCCTGCTTGTTAGCCTGCGCCGCCTGGGGATTCTTGTTAGTAATTTGATTCATCTGGATGTACTGCAGCGCTACCGAAATCAGCACTATTACATAAAAAGGAAGTGCTTTAGCAAAACTCCCATGTGGGCTTGTCACCTTCAAAGCAAGGTTAATCCCGAAGGAGTACATCGCACCGCCGGCTTTAACAAGGTTCGTGTAAAGCAGAGTCGAGTGGCTTATGTACTTTGGAGACGACACATGATGCGCACCAATGGTATTTGTAAGTCCCCTAATGACGTCGTACATAACATAGAGGAGTGGAAGCTGCAGAAGCATCGGTAAACAGCCGCCTGCGGGATTCACCTTGTGCTCTTTGAAAAGGGCTTGTTGCGCCTCTACGAGGGCTTGTTTGTCGTTCTTATACTTCCGCTGAAGCTCCTTGATCATCGGTTGGATCTTCTGCATCTCCAACATTGACTTCGTGCTCATATAGGTCAGCGGAGATACAACCACCATCACCGTTATGGTAAGAAGTGCGATTGAACCTGCATAACTATGGACAACGCCATAGAAAATGGCGATCAATCCAGCCATCAACTCAAAGATCGGTTTGAGCAGTGTGCCTAGGAAACTCATTTTATATCCTTCGAACTCGCCGATTTTTGCGAGACATCAGGGACCGGGTCATAACCCGATCCTCCAAACGGATTACACCTGGCCACCCTTTTGATCGATAGCCAAAACCCGATAAAAAAACCGTGCCGCTCTACGGCTTCATATGCGTATTCGGAACAGGAGGGGGAGTAGCGGCAAGGGGAAGGCCTCCCGGCCCGGACAAATTGATAACCAGCAATCATCTTAAGCGCCACTTTCGCAATAAACGCTGTTCTATCCGGCTTTATTGGATTTGGCGACCCGTGAACCTCTAATGGATCTTCCTTCATGGTCTTTTTTGAACTGGTACTCTCCGACGGCTCATTCTTATCCACTTGAAGCCCCTATCTTCCTGAGCACCGAGTCAACATCGGACTTCAGTTCCCAGTAGCCGCTCTCTTTAGCCGATGGCTTTACGGCTATCAAGTAGGACCCTGGGGTGAAGGCCGCCTCTCCGCTTGCGGAAATGGCCCTCAATCTCCGTCGTATGCGATTTCTAACCACGGCATTGCCGACCCTCTTTGAGATAGCAAACCCGACGAAAGCCGGTCCTTCCGAACCTCTCCTTACAAAGACGATGGAGAGGTACCGTCCAGCAAAGCGACGGCCAGCCTTCTTCAACTCGTCAAAGTCACTCTTTTTTGAAAGCCGTTCCATCGAAAGTGTCGCTTAGACGGTCAAACGACGACGGCCCTTAAGTCTCCTAGCCTTCAGCACTGCCCTGCCCGCTTTGGTAGCCATCCTCGATCTAAAGCCGTGCTTACGGGCCCTTCTTCTGTTATTCGGTTGATACGTCCTCTTCACGACTTCTCCTTGTATGAAACATGGGCGCGGCCATACGCCGCCAAACTGTAACAGTCTAACCGATCTCTCACTGCTAAGCGTCGTGACGTCCGCCGGCTAGCATCGAAGACTAACAGTCAACTTCAGAGATACTCTCAACCCTCGATAATTGCTTCAATAGCAACTGAACAATTGATGCCATAGCTCTAAATAGCAGGGTTATAAAGGGTTACATTTGTGTAATTGTAATTAGAACAACGCATAAACTTTTTGCAAACTCTTAATAACCAAGGACCCACATACTCCCAGCTCACAGCGGTATTTTATTCCTAACAAAAGAATTTTAAAAAAGTTTCCCAAACCCGGCAATATTCGCTTGTAGTTTGCGCTACCTTTCATATCTGATCTTTTTCGAACACCACATCGGGGGAGTCGCTGGCGCAAACCTTTGGTCAACGCTGGCTGCATTTGTGGATAACTCTGTGGAAAAGATAACTCTTTGGGGATGGATTGGATGCAAAACGTAACGGATCTGTGGATAACTTGTGCCGACGTGCTGAGATCTCACGTAGGCGACTCCACCTTCAGGACTACTTTCGCCGGGATCGAGCCGATCTCTTTGGACGCAAAAACTCTGACCTTGAACACCCCTAACGTGTTGATCAAAGAACGGGTAAATCAGAAGTACTTGGAACTCTTAGAGGAGGTGATCCAGGAGCTGACCGGAGAGGACCTCACCGTATCGCTCACAAGCACCCCAAGAAGCGAGAATCACTTCGCTACTGATTCCGGTTTTAGCCCTGAGACCCCCGCAACGACCACTTCTGGGATAACATCGGGCTATCCTGTACCTTCCAGGAGTTCATCTGCCACGCGAAAGGGGACTAAGGCGGCCTCTTACGACTCGATGTTTCCCAGTGACCCAACCAGATCCCCCTCACCAAAGGGAATCTCCATTGGAGTAGATCCTCGATACAGCTTTGACTCATTTGTCATCGGTGCTTCAAATCGCTTCGCCCATGCTGCAGCACTTAGCGTCGCTGAACAACCCGCCCAGTCCTACAATCCGCTCTTCATCCACGGCGATGCCGGTCTTGGCAAGACCCACCTTCTGCATGCGATAGGAAACTATGTAGCTGAGAACTATCCCCACCTCGGCGTCAGATACGTCTCTACTGAGACCTTCTTGAACGAATTCGTCGATGCGATTAGAAAGAACTCGACCACCTCGTTCAAGCGCAAATACCGCGAGTGTGACATCTTGTTAGTTGACGACGTTCAATTTTTAGAGAGTCGAGAGTCCTTACAGGAGGAGTTCTTCCACACATTCAACTCGCTCTATGCAGCCAAAGGTCAGATCGTAATCACCTCTGACCGACCACCAAAGGCGCTTTCCACCCTCGAAGATCGACTTAAAAGCAGATTTCTCTCCGGGCTCACCACCGACGTACAACCACCGGAGATAGAAACCCGTCTGGCGATACTGAGGAAGAAGGCCGACGAAAATCATTACGACCTTCCAGACGACGTAGCTGAATTTATAGCCTCTAACGTTCGTGACAATATAAGGGAGCTAGAGGGTGCTCTTATTAGGGTATCCGCCTACTCGTCTTTGAATAAGTCGCCAATAGACATAACCCTTGCCAAAGAAATCCTCTCTGACATAGATGGTCGAGAGAGGGATTCGATAATTACCCCAAAGATTATCCTCGAACAGACGTCAAGATACTTCAACTGTTCGGTGTTCGCCCTCATGGATTCTTCCAGGAAAAAGCCGATAGTCACCGCTAGACAGATCGCAATGTACGTATTTCGTGAGATGACAGATTTAAGCTTTCCGGCCATCGGAAAAGAGTTTGGTGGTAGGGACCATACAACGGTGATGCACGCCGTCGATAAAATTGAGCGACTTATGGGTGAGCATCGTGAGATATACCAGCAGGTAACAGAGTTAGAGCAGCTTATTAGGTCAGCACAGGGGGATTAAGTGATGGTTCTAGAGCCGGAGAAATCGACAAAAGATACCAACCTTGGGGCTAAGTCTGTGGACCAACCTGTGGACATCAAAGCGATGACTGTTGAAATGCTCGCAAAACTTAATAAGTTATACCCAGGCTATACACAGGCTAAAGTAGTGCAAGATAAGCCCCCTGTGAACTAAAGTAGACAAACTGTGGAGAACAAAATGATCTTGAGCTGGACTTGTCCTAGCTTTTCCACAATCCACAGGACCTATTACAACTACTTCCATTTATATATACAAGAGGAGTTCTAGTGAGGTTTCGTTGTGACAAAGTTGCTCTCTTTGAGGGTCTAAGCGCAGCATCGAGGGCAAATGCTCGTCAGAGCTCAGCAGGAACGGTCAAACTAGAACTTATCGGGCATAACTTGCGGTTTATCGGACGTGATACCGACCTGACCATCGAAGCGACCGTAGAGGTGGCTTCGATAGAAGAGGGGGTTAGTGTCGTTCCGATGTCCCCCACGGTCGACCTAGTTAAGTCTCTACCAGACGGGGCTGTGGACTTTTCCGCCGACGATTCGATCGCTAACTTTTCAGTTGGGCGAAGTGAGTTCAAGGTTTTCGTACATCCAGATATCGATCCCCCAATTATCAAGGCACCAACTATTGAAACAGCGGCGATAAGTGACGAAGATTTTCGAGAGGGTATCAAACAGGTTCTACGGGCCGCCTCTAAAGACGATTCTCGTGACGTAATGTACACCGGGGTGTTATTCTCGGCGATTGACGGTGGAGTGCGGCTAGTCGCAACTGACGGGATCAGGCTGGCAATCAAGGACATCATGGGCCTAGAAATATTCTCTGGCGAATCTAGTGGAGAGATAATCGTTCCTTCGAGGGCACTTTCTGAGCTAGAGAAGATCTTCCAAGGGGCTCAAAAGTCAGCCAGCACCGTTACCCTCAGCATCGGCAAAAAGGAAGCCATTTTTGAGGTCGCCGGGGTGAGGTTGACAACGAGGATTATTGACGAGAGATTTCGCGACTATCGCCAAATTCTCCAACCTAGCTACCCAATGCGTGTTCAAGCCGACCGGGTGGTACTGCTAGACGCGCTGCGCAGGCTCAGAAGGATGGCTAGGGAGTCGAGAGACGTAACTCACGTAAGACTGGAAGCTCGTGGTGGTCAACTCGAGCTTTCCGTAAAGATTCCCCAAGTTGGCCAGGCGACCGAGGAGATAGAGGTCAATTTCGAGGGCGAAGAGTTTGTAACCGCTTTCGATCCAGAGCTGTTAATCGAGGGAGTCGAGGCGGTTGTGACCGACGTTGTCAGTATAGAATTCTCCGAACCAAATAGGCCGGCATGCATCTCAAATGCAAATTCGAAAGACTTCCAATACCTCTTGATGCCGATCAAGATCAAGTAGTTTCGGATCTGGAGAATTGGCAAGCCTTATCCAGATTGAGTTGGAAAACTTTCGCAATTGGGTAGAAACACTTTTCATTCCTTCCAATGATGGAATCACAGCGATAGTTGGGGATAACGGCCAAGGGAAAACCAATCTTTTGGAATCCGTCTTCTACTTGTGCGTCGGCTCATCCTTTAGAACATCAGCCAAAGATGTGCTGGTCAATTTTGGGTCAGACCAAGCGATTCTCCACGGGATAATCAATGTAAAAGATAGGAATATTGAACTCGACGCTTCAATATCTAGGACCCAAAAAGATAGGCATCTCGTTAACAAGAAGCCACCGGCGAAGATCTCTGACCTGAGAAACGAGATACCTATCGTCTCGTTCTCCCCGGACGACCTCCAACTTGTCAAAGGTCCGCCCGGAAACAGAAGGACCCTCATTGACGATTTTTTGATTCAGACATCTAAATCATCCGCGGTACTTATAGACGAGATCGACAAGATATTAAGGCACCGATCAGCCTTGTATAAATCAGCGACTTTTTCAGACCAGCAAGAGATCGAATGGTCGTTGGATGTTTGGGATGAAAAATTAGCGGTCTCTGGTACGGAACTAATAAGACGGAGGGTAGCTGCTTTAGCTCGGTTGGAACCTTTAGCCCAAGAGCTCTACTGCAAACTTTCTCAAAAAAGGGACTCGTTAGAGATCAGCTACGCTTCGAGCTTTTCTGGGCCGCTCAAAGATGCCTTGTTAGCAAGTCGAAAGGATGACCTAAGGCGTCAAGTCACTTCTGTTGGGCCACACCGAGACGACATTGAGGTAATCCTGGGCAAAATGCCGGCTAGAGCTTGTGCCTCTCAAGGGGAGCAAAGAACGATCTCCTACGTGATAAAAGCTGCGATGTGCCGTCTCCTCGAAGAGGTGGCGAGGGAGACCCCGATCGTTTTGTTAGACGACATACTTTCGGAGCTTGACGCAATTAGGTCAAAGAGCCTACTGGAGCTCATTCCCGATGGACAGATACTGCTAAGTGCAACTGCTCTCCCAGAGGGAGTCGATACAGTAGCAAAGGTGGTTTCGGTAAATGGGGGTCGGTTAGATGGGTGATTTAAAGCCGATTCAGATCGGACTAAAAAGGATCGAATCTTGGTTAGAACTGAGACCCTCTTCTGAGTATGAAAGTGTTTCTGAAGTGCTCAAAGACGTCGTTGGTGAGCAGTTTACCGCCGGCTTTGCCCTCGAGAGGGTGACCAGTGAAACCGTCGAAGTATCTGTCTTTAGCGTTCAAATACTTACCCTTTTTCGAATGAAGCGATCCCAGATCGAAAATCGTATCGCTCAAGTGGGAACTCCACTAAAACTAAAGCTTCGACTAAAAGCCAACAATGCAGTTCAGGGCTAATTTTTGTTGATCAGAGCACAGACGAAAATGTAGGAATTCCGACTAGGCTCTAGACGTAAATCGTAATGGCAAGAGGTCGTCCGTTAGGGCTCTTTCGGGATTTTGCCGCCCCTTGATCTGGTGAGGTCTTCTTTATGGCTATGAGTGCCAATGACCCGCGTTCGCGCGGTGAATCTGGGTTGTCAAACTACACAGCGGAGGACATAACCGTTCTCCATGGTTTGGAGCCGGTTAGGAAGCGGCCGGGAATGTATATCGGGTCGACTGGTCCTTCCGGACTTCACCATCTCATTTGGGAAGTCGTCGACAACTCGGTAGACGAGGCGATGGCTGGAGAGTGTGACGAAATCTACGTGACCCTCTTGAAAGACGGGGGATGCAAGGTAGTCGACAACGGGCGAGGAATCCCCGTAGATCCGCACTCGAGTGACCCAACTAAGTCCGCAGCAGAGATAGTTATGACGGTTCTTCACGCCGGCGGCAAGTTCGGATCGGGTGGCTACCAAGTATCTGGCGGACTCCATGGAGTCGGGGTTAGCGTGGTCAACGCCCTCTCCTCTAGGCTAGACCTTGAGATCGATCGGGGTTCGCGGCGCTACCGTATGAGCTTTTCCAATGGTGGGGAACCAGAGGGACCGCTCTTGGACGTAGGACCGTCCCCAAGGGGTAGACGCGGTACTTCAATTGCCTTTTGGCCAGATCCTACGGTCTTTGAAGAGATCGAATTTCAGGCGGCGAAGGTTCTTGAGAGGCTTGAAATAATTGCTTATCTGAATAAGGGTCTCAGGATTGTCTTTGAAGACCAAAAAGACCCGAATTCAGAGAAGGTCGAATACAAGTTCGACGGCGGAATCGTGGACTTCGTAAAGTTCTTGAACTCTCCAAAAGAGGCCCTCTTCAAAAAGGTCGGTTATTACGAAGTAAAAGAGTCATCCGCCGGAGAGTCCCAAGAGGTCGAGGTGGCTTTCCAGTGGAATACCGCTTATAACGAGGGTCTTCATAGTTATGCGAATGGAATTTCGACCCAAGAGGGTGGCATGCACGCAGAGGGCTTCAAAAAAGCCCTCACCAACGTCATCAACCGCTACGGCCGGGCCAAGAACCTAATCAAAGAGAAGGACGACAACCTAAGCGGTGAGGACGTCAGGGAAGGTATGACGGCGATCGTCGCTGTCAAGCTGACCAATCCACAGTTTGAAGGGCAGACGAAGACCAAGTTAGGTAATCCTTCGATCAGATCCCTCGTCGAAAGGGCCACCAACGACAAGCTCTCTGAGTGGCTCGAAGAGAATCCCAAAGAGGCAACGCAGATTGTCCAGAAGGCAATCCTCGCCTCGCAAGCTCGCCTAGCGGCACGAAAGGCCCGTGACCTCACAAGGCGAAAGTCAGCCCTCGAAGGGGCTGGTCTTCCTGGAAAGTTAGTCGACTGTTCTTCCCGCAATGCCTCTGAGTCGGAGATTTTCATCGTTGAGGGAAACAGCGCTGGTGGATCGGCGAAGGAGGCCAGGGACCCAAGGACCCAAGCGATCCTCCCGATTAGGGGAAAGATCCTGAATGTAGAACGTTCCAGAGTGGACAAGATGCTCGGCAATCTAGAGATTCAAGCACTCGTAAGTGCGATTGGCGCTGGCATCGGCGACGAGTTCGACGTCTCAAAGATCAGATATCACAAAGTGATCATTCTCGCAGACGCAGACGTCGACGGGTCACACATCAGAACCCTTCTTTTAACCTTTTTCTTTAGACAGATGATGCCGATGGTCGAGGCCGGGAACATTTACGTAGCACAGCCGCCGCTCTATTCGACGGTTACCGGTAAGGACAAGACCTACCTCAAAGACGACGCCGCTAAGCGGAGATTTCTGGAAGACCACCCGAATCACTCCAAAGAGTTTCAGCGCCTAAAGGGTCTTGGTGAGATGGACTTTGACGAACTCAGAGATACCACGATGGATAGGCAGAAGCGCTCTTTGTTGCAGGTAAGCGTCGAGCAGGCCGATCTTGCCGACAAGATCTGTTCCGTTTTGATGGGTGAAGACGTAGAGCAGCGAAAGCGCTTTATCCAAACTCATGCAAAAGACGTCAGATTCCTCGACGTCTAATACAACCGAAATTCGATAGAAAACCACTGTTACCCACGATTAGGTAGTTGAGGAAGGTAGAAGTTGGCTCCAGATGCCCCAATAACCCTCTTTCCGGAGGACGTTGAACCCATAGAGATCCAAGACGAGATGGAACGCTCATTCATCGAGTATTCGATGTCTGTCATAGTCTCGAGGGCCTTGCCCGACGCCAGGGACGGATTGAAGCCTGTTCACAGGAGGATTCTCTACTCTATGTTCGCCGAAGGCCTTAGGCCAGAGCGACCATACGTGAAGTGTTCTAAGGTCGTTGGAGACGTGATGGGTAAGTTTCACCCTCACGGCGACGCAGCGATCTACGATGCCTTAGCCCGAATGGTGCAAGACTTCAGCTTGCGGCACCCACTCATCGATGGACACGGGAATTTCGGCTCACCGGACCCGTCTTTAGGACCGGCCGCAGCGCGCTACACGGAGTGCAAGCTCGCCGCTATCTCGATGGAGCTAATGGCGGGGATCGACGAGAATACAGTAGATTTTGAGCCAAACTACGACGGCACGGAGAACCAACCCACCGTGCTGCCGTCGAGATTTCCAAACCTTCTGGTCAACGGGTCTCAAGGTATCGCTGTGGGAATGGCTACAAATATACCTCCGCACAATCTCAAAGAGGTGATCGACGCCACGGTCTACCTTATCGATAACCCCGAAGCGCCTCCGGAGAAGTTGATGGACTTCGTCAAGGGACCGGACTTTCCGACCGGCGCCCAGATCCTAGGTAGGAGTGGAATCAGGGACGCCTATCTCACTGGAAGGGGTTCGGTTAAGCTCCGGGCGGTTGCAGAGATCGAAGAGGTTAAAGGCAGCTCGAGAATAGTGATCAGCGAGCTTCCCTACCAGACCTCGGTGGAACAGATATCCAAGAAGATCGACGAGTTAGTAAAAGACAAGGTCGTCGATGGAATCAGGGATGTCCAGGATGATTCGGCTGGGCGCAAAGTCCGGCTGGTGGTCGAGCTTAAAAGGGATGCAAATGCCCTCGTGGTGCTGAACAATCTCTACAAGCACACTCCTCTACAGACGAGCTTCGGAGTCAATACCTTGGCACTGGTGGACGGTATTCCGCGGGTGCTGAATCTAGCTCAGGCGCTAACCGCCTACGTCGATCACCAGATCGAAGTGGTTACGAGGCGCTCGGAATATCGACTAAAGAAGGCGAAGGATCGTGCGCATATAGTCGAAGGACTGCTCAGCTGTATCGACAGACTCGACGCAGTCATTCAGCTCATTCGTTCATCAGATGACCGCGGCGCGGCGAGAACTGGCTTGATGTCCGCACCATTTTCCTTCTCTGAAATCCAGGCCAACCATATTTTAGACATGACATTGGGCAGACTGACGAGGCTTGGCCGTTCGGAGCTTGAGGCGGAGTTTGAGCAGCTTCAAAGGACCATTTCAGAGCTGGAAGAGATTCTTGGGGATCCGGTAAAGCTCAGGGCGGTGCTAAAAGAAGAACTCGGTGCGATCAAGGAGAAGTTTTCTGAAGCTCGTCGAACCCAGATTGTTGCGGATCCTGGGGCATTTGAACAAGAGGATCTGATCGAGGACGAGCCGGTTGTGGTAATGCTAACCAGGTCAGGCTACATCAAGTCCGTATCCGACAATAGTTTCAAGACCCAGGGTCGCGGAGGGCGCGGGGTCATGGGGGCCAAGGTAAAAGAGGAAGACCTTGTGGCGCATGTAATTCAGACGACTACACACGCCTACTTGCTCGTCTTCACTTCCAAAGGCAAGGTTTATCGAATTAGAGCGCACGAGATACCGATGTTCGAAAGGAGCGCACGGGGGACTGCGATCGTAAATCTTCTTGCCCTCGAATCCGAAGAGTCGGTAGCGGCGATACTTGATACTCGGAGCTTCCCCAACGATAGCGATCTCGTCTTCGTCACCTCATCAGGATTGGTGAAGAGGACCGCGATTGGCGAATACGACAAATCTCGCAAGGAAGGGCTCATTGCTATCGGTCTTAGAGAGAATGACGAACTAGTAAAGGTCATTATCGCTAAGTCGGGCGACGAACTAGCGATGTTCTCCAAGGGTGGAATGGGAATTCGCTTTAACATCGACGATGTCCGGGCCACCGGGAGAAACTCTATGGGTGTTCGAGGTATGCGCCTCAAGCCCTCCGATGTAGTCGTTTCCGCTGAGGTAGTTGGACCAGCAGACAACGTCCTCTTCGTTACCACCAAGGGATTTGGAAAGAGGACAAAGGTTTCAGCATTTCCCCAGCAAGGCAGGGGAGGAGCTGGGGTTAGGGCAATGAGAACCACCGAGCAGCGGGGGACTCTGGTCGCCGCATTGGTTGTAAGGGCGGAAGAGGAAATCTTGGTCGTTACGTCCCAAGCGGTGACTATCCGCCTTAGTGCGGCCGAGATATCAGTCCAAGGAAGAGACGCCACAGGTGTGAAGACGATAAATCTAGGTCCTGATCAAGAGGTTTCCGCAGTGGCTCTGACTCCGGCACATACCGATGAAGGAGCCTAAAAGAGGTATTCTGGTCAGGTGTCTAAGCCAACGCTTATGGTTTGTGGGGTCTAATTGCCTATTGACGGGAAAAAGACAATGGTAGAATTTCTGGGGACGAAGGTCACTTTGGAGTTCTCGAAGACTGGTGGAGACCATTAAGTGGTGGTAAGCGCAAAGAAAACAGGTTCGCTGTCGCGTCCTAAGACTTCACCGGCAGGCGGTGGATTCCAGAGGATCAATGTCGTTGGCTTGAGCGCGGCTTCAGTATTCAAGGTATTTTTGATCTTCTACTCCTTGATGGCATCTGTATTTGTGATAGCAGGAATAGTGCTTTGGAACCTGGCCGCCGCGGTTGGTTTGACTCATAAGCTGAATCATTTGATTGATTCCCTTACAGGCTCGACCAGCTATGCGGTACACGGGATTCAAGTTTTAGTGATAGGTATCGGATTTCTAGTGGTGTTGGTGGCGGTTTCTTCCGTCGTTACGGCAATAGCAGCCAGAATCTTTAATTTTGTTGCAGAACTTGTGGGTGGTATTGGCCTAAATATACGTTCAGGGGCATCAAAAGCGACCCAGGGCGGCTAGTCTCACTTATCCGCAGGGGGCTATAGCTCAGTCGGTTAGAGCGCAGCACTGATAATGCTGAGGTCGCTGGTTCGATTCCAGCTAGCCCCACTCAAACGCATACCAGGGGATGTAGCTCAGCTGGTAGAGCACCTGCTTTGCACGCAGGGGGTCAGGGGTTCGAGTCCCCTCATCTCCAC
>JAJZCF010000150.1 GCA_021846265.1 Actinomycetes bacterium
ATATCTCCAGTCGCCTTAATTGTGCCTTCCGACAAAACCAAAACCGTCTCTGGATTTAACTCTTTTAGTAGCCTCGCGTAGTGGGTAATGACCAAGACCCCTGCTCCGGTTGCATCCGTGACCTCTCGGACCCTCCTTGCGACCGCGCGCAAAGCGTCGATATCTAAGCCAGAATCGATCTCGTCGAGTATCGCATACTTCGGCTTGACTATTGCCATCTGGACGACCTCCGAACGCTTCTTCTCCCCGCCTGAAAGGTCGACGTTGACAAATCTGCCCCAAAGTCTCTCCGGGAAACCAACCAAAGCCGCCTGGTTATCGATCTCGACTCCGATCTGTTCCGCTGAGATACCCCTCGACTCGAGGGCGGCTTCAAGCATCTCTTCCATTGTCACCCCGGGGAGTTCAGAGGGGTATTGCGATATAAGAAAAAGTCCTGCCCTGGCCCGCTCATGAGTTGCGAGTCCCAGAAGTTCCTTGCCTTCGAGAGTCACAGATCCCGAATCGACTCGGTAACTACCCCTCCCCATGATCACGTTTGACAAAGTACTCTTCCCTGAGCCGTTCGGACCCATTACCGCCGTCACCTGTCCGGGCGGTACTTCCAGAGAGATTCCATTCAGGATCTTGCGGCCTTCGATTCCGGCCACCAGATCTCTAATTACGAGTCCACTACTCACTTCTGCCTCTCCTCGGGGATAAGTAAATAAACCGTACCGCTTTCCACTTCTATCTCATAGACCGGAACGGGCTTGACTGCGGGAAGGCTCTGGGGTTTCCCGTCGAGAAGCGAAAATGTACTTCCGTGCTTCCAGCACTCGATCTCCCTCTCGGCCTCGTAGACTTCACCCTCCGATAGCGAAAAGTTTGCGTGCGAACACTTGTCACCTAACGCGTAGTAGTCACCTTCAATTCGAACTACTACCACCCTGTGAGTCTCGTAGTCCACTCGCTTGACCGGCTTATCCACAAAATCGGCTTCTTGTCCGATAGCAATGCGCTCGGGCACGATTACCACTTCTCCTCTAGCGAATCAAAAATGACCCCTTCCAAAACCTCAAGCGGATGGCCCCCTAAAAGTTCCTTGAAAAAGCCTCGAACCAAGATTCGCTCGGCGGTTCCGGGTTCGATACCCCGACATGCCAGGTAGTAAAGCTCATCATCTTCAACCGGTCCAACGGCGGAAGCGTGGGAGCAGCGTACATCATTCTCCTGGATGTCTAGGTTAGGAACCGAGTCGGCGTGAGAAGAGTCACTCAATACGAGGTTCCTATTGGTCTGAAAAGCGTCTGACCCTACAGCACCCTTGGCGATATGAATTAAGCCGCTATAGATGGAGTGTGAGCTACCGGCAAGTGCGCCTTTATAAAGCAGCTCAGATTTTGTCTTCTTGGCGAGGTGATTCTGGAAAGTCCTGAATTCCAGGGTTTGGTCGCCTCCGCCAATATAACCCGACAGGAGTTTCGCCGAGGCATTCTCTCCCACGAGGTCGCAGTCGGTCCTAAGCCGCCCGTACTTGGCACCAACCGCCAGATGGAAACAGTTGACCGTCGAGTCCTTCCCTGCGGTAATGTTCAAGTAGGCAAATTCCTTGGTGTCCATTTCCCTTTTCTGCAGCGAAGTGTAAGTTACCTTGGAGCCCTCGCCTATAACCAGCGCCGTCCTCGGAACCTCAATCGAGTCACGAGTCCCTCCCAATCGAATCTCGAAAATCTCGTGCTCGGCGTTGTCGGCAACGACTATCTCCAGGGTCCTTGGACCGAGGGTAGCGCTTTGTGAACCAAGATCGCAGATAATCGTCCGGGTTGTCCGCGACGGAAGGTGAAGCCGCAACGGTACTTGCGAAAAACCGTAGTCGACAAGTTCGAAACCCTCCAGATCGCCTCTTCGTTTGGAGTTACCGGTTGCCTCTAAGGTCGAATCTAAAGACAATTTGACACCGCTAGGAGAGCCGTTGGTCAACACCAGAACGTTGTCAAATTCGCCGTATGGTTCTATAAGCGCCGATACGCCCTCCACTCCCGCCTGAGTTGCGGCTTCAATAGTTGGCTTAGCGTCAAGCGAGGCGATCTTCAGGCCCTCCAAGGTGACTTCGTCGATGTCACCGTATCGCCAATCTTCCTCTCTCTCGGAAGGAAAACTCATCTCCTGGAGCTGAGATAGGACGGACTCCATCTCAACCTCACTATCCGTCCAACTGGGGATTGGCCAATCCACCTCGTTGTTTAAGATCCGCATTTGGTTCCTCTACAAAGTGTCACAAGAAGTGATCTCGAAATACAACTACCTACATATTACTAATTAACCTTACTTTCTAATCACTCTGGTTAATTGGACTTTTTACAGGCAAGCGCAAAAGATCATCGTGGCGACCGAAAAAAAGTGCTATTTGGCGGTATCTTTGGCAGGGTATTCCCAACCAGGGGAATTTTTAGACTGGCCCTGGAGGCAGCATGGCCGTTATAACGACCGAGATAGAGGGTTCAATAGGTACGATTTGGCTCGACCGAGCTGAAAAATTGAACGCAATGGGAAACCAATTCTGGATCGATCTTCCTCATGCGGTAACGGAACTAGAGGAAAATCCGAATGTACGGGTCATCGTAGTTTTAGCCAAGGGCAGGCATTTTAGCGTCGGTTTGGACCTCACGGAAAGTCCCCTTCCACTTAACAAGGACCACGCTTCGAGCCAGGCGGTTACCGCAACCAAGCTCTATAGGCGGATAAAGGAATTACAAAACGCTATCTCAAGCCTGGATAACTGCCGGAAACCCACGATTGCAGGGATACACGGCTACTGCATTGGAGGAGGGGTCGATCTAATCTCATCTTGCAACATGCGTCTTGCGACTACGGACGCCACCTTCTCAATAAGGGAAGCAAAGATTGCAATTGTCGCCGACATCGGCTCGCTGCAAAGACTCCCGCAGATCCTACCAAAGGGGGTCTTGTACGAACTCGCGTTGACCGCTAGAGATTTTAGCGCCAAGGAGGCCCAGGATTGGGGGCTCGTCAATACGGTGGTTGAAAATGTAGATCAACTTCAGGCGGCCTGTTTGAAGCTGGCCAACGAGATAGCAAGTAACTCACCCCTCGCCACCATGGGGACTAAAGAAATCTTAGATGGCATCTACAACCGTAATCTAAGCCAAGATTTAGACCGAGTTGCCTTATGGAACTCAGCATTCATAGAATCTCACGACCTAAATGAAGCCGTCTCTGCCTTTATTGAGAAGAGATCCGCAACTTTCAAAGGCGACTGACCGACCGCCCCGCCGAGATCAAAAGTCCTTTCGCCATCCGAATAGGCCACGTCGCCTCTTGTGACGCACCTCTAGCGCTGCCTCCGGAAAAGAGGCTGAAACTATCTGCTCAGCCTCTTGGAGCATTGACTGGGTTTCAGGGAGTGCCGCTGTCTTGGGGGCTTCCTCAGCGGGGGGAGAAATCAGGGATCCGTGAACCCAGGCCACATCGGCCATCCGGGGCTGAAAGCCTGGGCAGTCACTTGGGCATTTCCACGGAGCTTCGGGGGCAAGATCAATTGTGCAATATCTAGCTGTTTCCCCAGAAGCGTAAGTTCGACTCTGGAAGTTCTTGCACTCTTCCCTCATTGCCATATGGATCCTCCAAATAGATCGTTTCCAGATTACCCAATTATTTGACCGTTAGAAAAATTTCCTCTATGCAGATACACAGCAAGCTGCTGCTTGGCGCTCGGGCAACCTCGAGATCCCTTCTTGGTAAAACCCTTCGTCTGACTCCGACAACTCGTCACCGTAGGTCCCGTTCTTGAAAAGACTATACAGCTTGACTTCCTGCGTGGTGATCCACCGACGGCTTATGGCTGAACCGTCTCGACGGGGTGATTCGTTTTTGTAAATGAATCTCATCTGTAATAAGACCGTTGAGTCGCCAACTTGGAAATGGTTGATAAATTCCAAACTATTCCAAATCAAATTGGCCGAAGTCACATGCGCACCTTTCCAAAACCTCCAGTAATGACTAATCGACCGCCCAGCTATCTCAAAGCTTGACCGTGGAGAATGGGTATCAAGAAAAGAAGATTGTGAAAAATAGGTCCAGGCTACCAGCCGACTTGAAACTACATTGGAGGTCAAAGTGGAGTACCGTCCCGAAGGTGATCCAGTCGAAAAAGGCTTGACGCCTGATTCACAGATCGCGGATTCTTCCGCAACCGGACCGGCTTCTCCGGCCGAAGACTTTCCCGTTGGAGAGAACTCGACTGCTGATAATGCCCAAGAAGCGACGTCATCCTATTCAAGTGGCGAGATGGGAGCCGCCGGATCCCCGATAGATCCTGCTTCTCCGCTCTCGTCGTCGGAGCAAACAATGGGATTTACGCCAGATTCCAGCGGTAACCCATCGCAGTTCAATTGGGCCGACCAGGTCGGGCCGAGTATTGGAGAAGAGGAGCTTATCGATCCCGCACTTGGCGCCGGGTCACAGCACAGATGGCGGGGCAAGAGGGTCCGGGGTTCACAACCCCAAAGCCCGCATAAAACGCGACAGCTAACTCCAGGAAAGACGCTAGCGCTCTCGGTTGTCACCTCCACGGTTATAGCTTCCGTCTTTGGAGGTCTAATTGGGTATCACTATGCCACTTCGAATCAGAC
>JAJZCF010000151.1 GCA_021846265.1 Actinomycetes bacterium
GCAAGTCCTATCCCGGCTGGAAGGTTCGTAAAGAGGGTAAATAGCGAGACCTGGTATGGAAGGTAGTGCCTATTTACCGTCAGGTACTGGTTGCGAAACTGCGAAGCGGGGATAAAGAAGACATTCACCAGGGCGGCTGCGACGCTGATCAGGATCAGTCTGGATCGCAACTTTGGTTGATTTAACTCCCTGAGGGACCTAGATCGATTTGCGTGTTGGAACCTCTCCGACTCTGCGAGCCTCTTCACCGACCACAGCAGGGCTAGCGCGAAGATCGAGATAAAGAAGAGGACGCGCCACATCCAGTTGGTCACTCCTAAAGTCGAGACGAGTGCCGCACAGATCCCGGCTCCAAGGGCGGTCGGAAGAATCAAAAATCCCATCGCCCAAGCCCTAGCCCTGGTTTCGACCGACTCTGCGACTAAAACTACTACTACCAGCGTCACTGTTGTCGCAGCCGCCTTGGCAAGTATCTGAAAAACCCCTAGTACAAAGGCGTTTGGGGATAGCCCACTGATCACTGTTGCGACTATCGCAACGACAAAGGACCATTTCAAGATGACAACCCGACCGAGACGATCTGCAAGTCGAGTAACTGGAATCGCAATCAATACGTCAAATCTTGAAGCTCCGAGAAGAACCGCCTGCGCAAATGAGCTTGCGTGAAGGCTCCCCGCTCCAAAGGCCAGCGTCTGCCCCAAAAGAGTAGCGCAATAGGCGACCACGAGGGTAATCCAGAAGGCGAGCCCGAGGGTGACCAGGCTCGCAGGAGATATCGGGGCCGGGGGCAACAAAGACGCCAGCTTAGAATTCGGATTCTCAAGGAGTCTCCTATAAAGCGAACCAAAAAGCCAGTTGAGCCCGGGGATCCAGATCTCATACTCTATCCTGTCGGGCTCCGTTGGATCCGCCGCTGGGGTTCGCAGATACTTCCTGAAAGGGCCTTCCTCCTGAATGAAATGCCCTTCGGATTCGGCCTCTATCAGCCAAGAGCTAACGATTGGATCCGCACTCGTCGGATACCTATCAATGACGCTCAAAGGTCTCTTGGTGCCGCTCGAATCCACCGCTACACGCTAATGGGCACGAATGAAGGCCCTCAATTGTTCACTCTAGGTTCTTTAATTCGCCGTCTTTTACAAGCAGTCCATGATGAAGCACGCCAAAGCAAGTAATCGACTCCGTTGAATGCAAATTTTGGCTCAAAATCGAATTCAATACGGTAGTTATCAACCACCTGATCCGGAAGCTCCCGTCGCAGACCTCTTTCGTCTCAAAAGGCCGGCTCCCAGACCTAGGCCAACTACAACGATCCCACCAGCCAGCCAATAGATAATCGGCTGCAAGGTACCCTTAGTTGGAAATGCCGCCCCCTTTATCGGAGGGACGAACATGTCTGTTGCTGCCAATGGTGTGATCTTAGGAACCGCGCCGACGCCTCCCTGGACTTCTGCTCCACCGACCACAAGAACGGCGTTATTCGGCAACACGACCGCAGTAGCAAAAGCTACCTGATTAGGTAGATTTCCCGCCGGAGTCCAAACTCCGGTGGTTGGGTTCAATAGTTCGCTCGAAGAGAGTGAGTTGTTTCCATTTATCCCTCCGACCACTAGCACCATATTGTTTGCCAGAGTCACCGCTGCGGAGTCGATCCTAGGAACGGTCATCCCGTCGGTAGTTTTCCAAGCTCCAGTCCTCACGTCATATAGGTCGCCGGTGACCCCATCTCCGATAACCAAAACGTCGCCATTTGCCAATGTCACGGCGCTAGCTTGCTCCCTGGTCTGGCCCATCGAAGG
Organism: Actinomycetes bacterium; assembly: GCA_021846265.1. Classification (GTDB taxonomy): domain Bacteria; phylum Actinomycetota; class Acidimicrobiia; order Acidimicrobiales; family Acidimicrobiaceae; genus JABEUN01. Next base: position 1,800 of record JAJZCF010000151.1, read on the forward strand.
GGCACTGCTCCACGACCCTGATGAGACGTTGAAGACCTCTGCGCTCGCAAGGGGCCCAGAAGGACCTTGGCCACCCGCCACCAGTACAGATCCATCGGGTAAAAGAGCGCCGGCGGCAAATGCCCGTGAAGTAGGGATAGCCGCTACTTCGCTCCACGAATTGGTCGCCGGGTGATAAATCTCGCTCGAAGCTATTGGATTGTGATTTAGGTCTAGACCGCCAGTTACAAATAGATCGCCATCTTTAAGTAGTACCGAGGTCGCAAATGTCCTTGGGGTAGCCATCGGAGCTGCGTTTGACCAACTGTTTGTATTTGGATCATAAATTTCCGCCGATGCCAGGGGCTTTTGGTTCGACCCCGTCCCGCCAAATATTAAAACATACCCGTTCTTTAGGAGTTGCGAAGACGCCCCGATTCGCGCCTCGCTCATCGAGGGAACCGAAGACCAGCTGTTACTCCTCCAATGGTAGAGTTCGGCGCTAGCTAGTATCTTGTTACTCGATGCACCCCCAGCGACTAGGACATTTCCATTGTTCAGCCTGACTACGGTTGCGTACTCATGCGCTTTAGGCATGGTCCCAACCTGCTTCCAGGAGCCGACAGCAGGAAGGTAGCTTTGGCCGCCACCTTTTGCCGACGGGTTGAGGGGTACCACGGTCGTCGGCGGAGAACTTCCTTGGGTCGTCGAAGTCACCGATGGCACAGTAGTGGTGGATGCAGTGTGATCCTTGCGATTCACATGTGGAATCCGTCTCCGAGATAGTGAAACCAACTTCGCACCGCTGTCCCTTCGACGAAGCTGGTAGGAAGCGGTCTGTACCGTCGTCTTTCCATCAAAGTAGAAGGTCACGGTGTATCCGCCCCCGCTGAGGGCTATGTTTCCACTACTAACCGTAAATCCGGTTGTTGGGACGTTGAAGCTCATAGAGGTCGTCTGCCACTGGTAGTTACACGGGTAAGGAATAGGAACAACCTCTGTGTAACAGGTGGATTGGGCGAGATAAGCAGAGACATTTAGGCCAAGGCTACCTGACAGTGAGCCAGCTATGGCCGATGTCGACAGATCGAGGTAGGCACTAGCGTTCAGATAACCACCAACTTTGAGGTCCGGCCCGATATTTGTTGTCCCCGGACCCAGCGCTAGAGCCCCCGAAACCGAGAACTTGAAGCTCGGGGGCGAAGTAGCGCCTTGGATATCAATACTCGCCGGCCCGATCGAAATTGGCCCGGGCAAATTGATTGTGTTCACCGAAGCCTTCATCTTAAAGCTCGGGGGAGATATCCCGATATCCGCTTCCGCCTGGATATTGACGCTATAGATGCTTGCGTTAAAGGCAATCGAAAATCCCGCTGGATACAAAGTTGAATTCATCACGACCGGGAATGGTGCCGCATAGAAGTGGGCGTAGTAGATCTGCAACAGCTGGGGTTGGCTGAAGGCGGTCAATGGCTCGAGCGCCGGAGTAGTGGCATTCTTGGACCCGATGGTGAAGCTAAGCAGAGGTGGGTTCAGATTGAAAGCAAAGCTAATGTTGGCGCCTTGTTGATATCCGATCGCCGTGGCGATGGAAGTAGGAAGGCTGGAAATACTCCCAGAAAATCCGATATTCGGCAAAAGGGGATCGAATGAGATTCCGCCTACCAGCTGAGCGCAGTTGACCGTCAGGTTGGTTATACCAAACGCCCCCGTCCACGGCGTACCTCCACTGGTGCCGCACTGGCCAATTGTCAGTCCGACGCTGATCGATGCTTCACTAGAGACCATTATCTGCCCAGATACCGAGACGCTTGATGCCGGCCCTGACGGTGTTGTCGATGGAACATTCAATGTCCCGTCCATGCCGACTCCGAAGTCGACAACTCCCCCGAGGATCTGTATCTTCAAGTAACCAGAGTCGAGAACGAGCGAAGCTTGTCCGGAGCTAAAGAGTGTCATCCCAGAGCCGAAATCTATCGCTACTTTCAGGGTGTAGGAATTCGACTGGAAGTCAGCCGTTCCTGTCGCCACCAAACCGGTACCACTAGGCAGGTTAATATTGGCGTAGCCAAGTGCACTGACGACGTTTTGAGGCAGTGTTACATCGAGTGCAAAGTTTAGACCCCTACTCAGTGCTATCGTACCGATGCTGGAGCTCCCGGTATCGAAGGTCGCAATGTTCTGGCTCGCGTAGAAAAGGTAGGCGTTATTCCCTACCGAACCCAAAAATGAGCTTAAATCGATGGTGCCGCCGACGACAAATGCTCCGCCGGACTCAAAAGCGAGCGAAAAGACCTGGGAGAAAGATCCACCCGACGGCATAGTGACCGAAAGGACGACCTGCCCCATTACGGAGTAGTTTCCACCCGTTTCGACCAGGGATATCGTTGGCGCTCCAACGTTGATAGCTCCGCCGGCGGCGCTAAATCCAAGTCCAGAAAAGCTGGCACTTAAGGAAAGCGAATTGTGGATCAGATCAAAACAGCCCGAGGCGGCGACTGACTGACTATTGCCGGCGATCGAGGCTTGAAAACTGCCGTCGAGTGCGAGGAAGAGATCGCCCGAGTTCGTAAGGGTGCATCCAGTGGGGGGAAGGCCGTTGCCAATCTCGACTGAGTTCACGCTGAAAACCGCACCCTGGCCTATCTGAAACAGCGGTTGAGTCCCGACTCCCGAAGCTGAAACATCGAGCCCTAAAGTGCCATTTGAATCACTGAAGGTGCCAGTCACCGCTGCGGAGATAACAGCGTCTGGCGCTGGGGTCCAATTTGCAGCCTGTCCCGAGATTGAGAGCTGCCAGTTGGACGCAGAGGCCAATGACCCCGA
>JAJZCF010000016.1:0-9151 GCA_021846265.1 Actinomycetes bacterium
AGTGGGTAAAGGGAACCACTTTCAGCCGTTCGGTTTATCCTTCCTTGGTTGTAGTTTTGAAACGACCGCTTGGGGAGCAATCTCGTAGTGCGACTCCTGTAGGGTGAATCGGCCCTGCCCCGAGGTGATTGCACGTAGATCGGTTGCGTAGCGCTTCATCTCGGATCTCGGGACTAGCGCGCTCACAGTCGCCCGCTTAGTCTCTGGGTCTAGGTCGGTTTTTGATACCTTTGCTCTTTTTGAATTTAAGTCGCCAAGGATATCGCCTTGGAATTTTGAGGGTGCGATGACGGTCAATTCGTCAATTGGTTCCAAGACTACTGGTGAGGATTGAGAGAACGCCTCGTGAAATGCGAGTGAACCCGCCATCTTAAAGCTCATTTCAGACGAATCAACGGGGTGGTATTTGCCATCAGTAAGGTGCACGGCGACGTCGACGACTGGAAAGCCAAAGTTGCCCCCATTGGCCATAGCCTCTTGGATCCCTTTTTCTACTGCAGGAATGAAATTTCTTGGAATCGCTCCACCAACTATTTCGTCTAGGAAACTAAAACCTTCCCCTCTTGCAAGCGGTCGTAGTCTGATGTTGGCCACCCCGTATTGTCCATGGCCTCCAGTCTGTTTCTTGTACTTGCCTTCTGCAGTTGCTTCTGCCGAAATCGATTCTAAGTATGGGACTTCTGGCTCGGAATAGGTAGCTTCGACGCCAAACTTTCGAGCGGCCCTCTCTAAAGCTATGGAAATGTGCGCCTCTCCCTGGCCAGCGACTAGGGCCTTATGGCTCCTAGGGTCCCTGCTGACACTGAGGGTTGGATCCTCCTCAGCAAGTTTCAAAAGGGCGGAAAAAAGCTTTTCGTCATCTTTTGAATTTACTGGAGTAACGGCGACTACAAGAAGGGAAGGCTCGAATTGTATTCCCAAAACTTGCAAAGACTTATTTCTTGACAGCACGTCGGACGTTTTGGCACCTGAAAGTTTGGATAGCGCAACTATGTCGCCGGCCTGGGCATGCTCGAGCGGAAGATGCTCTTTGCCCAGCAGGGTAAAAAGCTGCCCAATTCTTTCATCGGATTGTGTGCGGACGTTTGTAAGCGTTGAAGATGGCCGCAACACTCCCGACTTCACTTTGGCTAGGGAAAGTTTTCCCATGAAAGGGTCGGCGAAGGTTTTGAAGATCTGAATCTCAGGCTCCTCTTTGGTCTCGTCGGATTGCTCCGGAGCCGGTCCAATTTCAGTGATAAAGTCCACAAGACGGTCGATTCCGATCTCTTTCACTGCTGAGCCAACGATTACTGGAAAGACGCTTGCATCCTTCACTCCTTGCGCCATGGCCTTCTCTAACTCTTGAAAGCTAAGCGTCTCGCCACCGAGGTACCGCTCCATAAGTTCATCGTCTGCGACGACAATTCCTTCTACCAGCTGGTCATGAACCGAGTGTTCCAGGTCCGCTATTTCCTGGGGAACAGCTACCTCTAGAGCGATCGGAGAGTCTTTGTAGACTAGGCCCCTATCAGAGAGAAGGTCTACCACCCCTTCGAAGGAGGATTCAATTCCAATAGGCAGTTCTAACGGAGCGACACCGGGACCGAAGTGTTCCTTCAGTGCATCTACCGTGGCAAAGTAGTCTGCTCTTTCCCGGTCGGCTTTATTGACGAAAATGAGTCTTGGAATAGACGCCTGAGCCAAAAGTTCCCAGATTCGATCGGCGTCAGGGCCGATCGGTTCGGCCGCTGAAACCACGAAAATGCACATCTCGACGGCAGATAGGGCACTTTGAACCTCGCCGATGAAATCTGCAACCCCGGGCGTATCCAACACGTTGAGAGTGAGATCCGGTCTTGTGAGCGCTAAAAGAGTCAGCGATATCGAATGCTTGTGCTTGATCTCTTCGGGATCAGAGTCAGACAGCGTGTTGCCGTCTTCAATCTTACCTATTCGCTTGCTTGCCTTGAAAAGAAAGGCCAGAGAATCTGCCAGGAGGGTCTTACCTGAACCCGCCTGGCCCACTAAGGCCACGTTGCGAATAGACCTCGAACCAACTTGAGCCATATTGACCTCCCCAGGGACAATTCCGGGCATCTGTTACTCGGTTAACGATAAGTTACGCGACAATTGAGCAATTTCCAACTATCGGGGCAAAATGAGGCCATTGGTTGGTACTAAAAAGCTATTTGCCCCCTGTCGCCACTTATCCTGCTAGATTTAACATTGAATTTGCGGTTCCAACAGAGTAGGCCCTTGGAGGGTGAGTAATGTTTTGGACCACGAGGAGATCTCATTGTTCGATGGTCATTTGAGGGAAGGCGTCGACAAACGTACTGGCCCGTTAGGTTTGGCGTTGTCGTCGATAGGGGTGACGGCTGATCTGTTGACGTTGAGCGGGCTGATAATAAGCCTACTGACAGCGGTCGCGATTGGCACCGGCCACACCGTGTTGGGCTTTTTTGGTGTGATAGCTTCTGGAATACCGGATCTGTTAGACGGACCAGTAGCGAAAGCGTCGGGCGTCACTTCGAAGCGTGGTGCCTTTTTCGACTCCTTCTCTGACAGGGTGAGCGACCTTCTGCTTTTTGGCGGTATAGGCGTTCTAATGCTGGTCCGCCATAACGACCTGGTGGCGGTGGTTGCTTTTGCTGATTATGGAGTGGCAAGCCTGATTTCCTACCAGAGGGCAAAGGCGGAGTCGCTTGGCTTTGTCGCCAAGGGCGGGATTATGGAAAGAGCGGAAAGGATCATTGCGGTCGCTGTCGGTCTGCTCTTTTCCATCGTTTTGACATGGGTGCTTTGGCTTGTCCTGGTGCTTAGCGTAGTTACCGCAATTCAGAGATTTGTCAAGATTTGGAGCCAAGGAACGGCTACCATGCCAGACAAGCTGGCTAGTAACAGGTACCTTTATCTTCAGCAGCGACGCGGACAATTCAAGAGGCGTTCGCAGCCAAGACGTGCGGCTAGCTCTCGCAAAAGGGCAGGCGTCAGAAGTCCAGGTCAGTTTTCTGCCTATAGCCGACAGAGCCGCTTAAGGGCTTCCGCTCGCATGAGGTCTTGGTGGGAGAGTCAACGATAAGTGTCGAAGTATTTCTCGGCATCTAAATCGCTGGGAGATTCCGGGCCCCTTTCGAGGGCAATGTCTCACTTTGATGGCAAGGTGGCGGTTCTTCCCTATGAAATAGGGTCAATCTTGGCCAGCTCGATTCCAATCGGACTAAGGCCTAAGATCGCAGCCATTATCGGACCTGTCGCATATCTGGCCCTTAAAAAGAAAAGACGGGACGCCTTCGAGGCGCAACGGCTCGCAAGTTATGGTGAGGCAAATCGGAGCGTCCTCACTAGGAGGACTATCGAGGTTTTTTCTTCCTATGTGCTCTACTGGCTTGAATCCCTGGCGATGCCTCGATCGGGAAGGGAAAAGCTGTTGCAGAATCTCAGCTATGAGGGCTGTGACGATCTTGTCGGATATCTACGGGAAGGGCACGGAGCGATCTTAGCCACCTGCCACCTAGGAAATTGGGACTGGGGGGGAAGTTGGTTCGCAGCGTACCAGCATCCTTTGGCCGCAGTGGTTGAGAATTTAAAGCCTGAGTCTGTAGCTGAGTGGTTCTATTCTTATCGCAGGGAACTGGGAATTGACCCGATTCCACTCGATGGCCCGGTTGCGACCCGGGTAATCCAAGCGGTCAAAGATGGCAAGCTGGTGGCCCTTGTGAGTGACCGAGACTTAAGCGGATCAGGAGTAGTGGTGGACTTCTTCCACAAGAGGGTTCGAATGCCAAGCGGAGCTTCGGTCTTGTCGCTTAGAACGAAATCGCCAATTTTCCCCGCGGCAGTCTACCTGACCCCTAAGGGCGGGCACCATGTAGTGTTTTTGGACCCAATTTTTCCGGCTGATTCGGTTGGCTCTTCGGTGGCTGAAAAGGTTGCACACCTGACGCAATTAGTGTCGACGGCGCTCGAGTCACTCATAGCGGAAAAGCCCACACAGTGGCATGTTCTGCAGCCACTTTCGATAGAGCGAGACTAATTGAATTTAGATTCGTTGGGTTGGAGTTGTACCGCTTTAGGCTGAGGCTGTCCAATGCAGAGGTAATGAAACTGCACTCAGGTGATTGGGCTGAAAAGGCGTCGAAAATTAAGATAAATTGCGGAAACGAGAGATTTGAAGTTGAGAATTGCACAGATTTCTCCTTATTCGATGAGCGTTCCAGGAGGCGTGCAGGGCCAGGCAGCCGGGCTAGCCCATACCATGCGCAGCTTGGGTTTTGAGGTGGACGTCATCGCTCCCTCAGACCTTGTCACCTCGTCGGAATATTTTATAAACCTTGGGCATAGCGTAAATTTCTCAGCCAATGGCTCCATGGCTCCCATTTCGATTTCGGCTTTCCTTGCCCGCAGACTATCTCGAGTTCTAAAAGCAGGAAATTATCAGATAGTCCACATCCATGAGCCGGCTGCGCCATTTGTTGGAGTTCTTTCTTTGGCGATGGCCAGAGGAGTGTTAGTCGGAACCTTTCATAGAAGTGGCGTGTCTGGGGCATATCGAACTTACGGCAAGTTGGTGAGCAGACTGACAAGTCGACTCGCGTATAGATACGCGGTATCTGAAGCCGCCGCCATGACGGCGCAAAGGGCGGTCGGTGGTAGCTACGAGGTTGTTGGAAACGGTGTAGATATCGCCAGATTTAGGGATGCTTCCCCCTGGCCAAAGGAGCGCTTTGTTGTTTTATTCATTGGTCGACATGAGCACCGCAAGGGTCTTTCTATTTTGATCGAAGCAGCTAAGAAGACTGACCGGGACTTCGAAGTCTGGATAGCCGGTGATGGCGGTGAAACTTTGGCTTTGCGCGAAGACACCCAGGACGATGATAGGTTTATCTGGCTCGGTAGAATCTCCGATCAAGAGGCCGTTGCGCGAATGCTAGCGGCTGATGTTGTTTGCGCCCCATCGCTATATGGAGAGAGTTTTGGACTCGTATTGCTCGAGGCCATGGCGGCCGGAGCTGCCGTCATCGCCACCGATATTTCTGGCTATCGAGACGTTGCTAGGTCTGAAAGAGAGGCGATCTTGGTCAGGCCGGGGGATCAATCTGAGTTGGCTTCGGCCCTGAGGCGTCTTATGGATGATGATGGACTTAGGCAGAGCCTCCAGGAAAGGGGCCTCGCAAGGGCATCGGAATTCTCCATGGCAAAGCTTGCCGAGAAATATTTAGATAAGTACGAGGAGTTAATACTGGGAGGGCATAATGGCTCTGTCTGAGCGCCTTTGTTTTTATGCTTCTATGGGTGTTGAAAAACTTGGATAAGGGCACCGCGTGGGCGGGACAACCGCTTTTGGAATCTTCAGAGCGTCGGAAAGAGGCATTTTCAGCTTTTTGGCCTATAGGGACCGTGCTCTCAATTATTTCGTACTTGGCTTGCTACCTCGTAACTTCAACCCTCAATGTGGGCTCAGCCAGTGTGATCTCCATTCCATTAGGTTTGGCTATAGGGGTCGTTTTGGCCGAAGTAGTTTTTGTATCCTCAGCAAGGTTTCCGATAAACCGATTTCATCTTTTGGCCCCCGAAGCGCATTTCGCCTCGCGACTTGAAAGCCTTTTGGACAGCCTTGGAGTTACGGTCGGTATAGACCAAGTAAGTTTTGGCGTGATCGAGTCGGATCGTCCCAATGTTGGCTCACTTTATGACGGAAGAATGCCGACGATCATCTTCACTTCTGCGGCGGTCGAGTTTTTCAACCGGGTCGAACTAGAGGCCGTTGTCGCCAGAGAGCTGATAAGGATCAAGTCTGGTGTGTGTCAATTTGAGGCGCGTTTAGCCTATGCAAAAGGTTTAACTGGTTTCATTTCGGGTGGGGCTGCTAAGACATTGTCTGTACATTCCGCAGCAAGGGTCGGTTTAGCCGATGTTTCTGGGGTAGCGGTTACACGGTATCCTCCTGCCCTTGCGTCGGCGCTAACGAGACTGATGGAGGGCGAGTCTTTGGGCGAATCTTCATCTAGAGCGTTTAAAGTGACCGCAGCGTCTTGGTTGGTGCCGGCTCTTCCGGGTATCTCACTAAGCGAGAGAATCGCTGAATTGAAGCTGCTCTAGGAGAGAGCGTTCAATATTTGAGTTTTGTTGTTCCGGTTTGTTCCGTCTGTCTAATTCAGACGGGGGAGGTATTTGCAGCTTGTTCAAGTTTAAGGGTCTAATGGGCGCGGGAATAGCCTTATCTGCCGTATTGGCAGCTTGTGGTTCTTCGGGATCTACGACTAACAGCAGCTCGCCACCTTCAACTTCAAAGAGTTCGCCGACCACTTCGCAGGTTCGGTACCTATATCCCCTTACCGGCTTGACTGCGCCTAATGAGGCCGCCACAACCAGACCATCACTAGAGGTCAAGATAGATAATGCCCCGCAAGCCTGGCCTCAGTCAGGCGTAGACAGCTCAGACGTCGTCTACGAAGAGATGGTCGAAGGAGGGCTTACTCGCTACTTTGTGGTCTTTCAAAGTAGCGGCTCTTCGGTTCTTGGTCCGATAAGGTCGGTCAGAGCTTCGGATGCCGACCTGTTGGCGACCCTGGGAGGTCTTTTCGCCTATTCTGGCGGAATCCCCACTTTTGTTGCCGATGCTAGAGCAACTGGGATTCTCGACGTTGGAGCAAACTCATTTGCCGCAGGAGACTACTACAGGCTCTCTACTCGGCTAGCCCCGCATAACCTGTACTCTTCAACGACGGCCCTCAGGAAATCTGCTGCTGGCAAGGGAAGTCCACCTCCAATTCTTTTCAAGTACAGAAAGAGTGGTAGCGCATTTTCTGCTGCCGGAGCCAAGCCAGTGACCGGCTTTAGTGTCGAGTTTTCCGGTGCGGTTACGGCTCAGTGGACTTGGAGCCCCCAAATCGACGGGTGGACCAGGGCCACGAACGGTACTCCGCAGACGGGGGCAGTATCTGGAAAACCAATTTCCGCTCAGAATGTCATCGTTGAACTAATGCCTTATTCCAATACTGGATTTGTGGATCCTGCTGGAAATCCTGTTCCGGTAGCAGATGAAATTGGATCCGGGCAGGCGTACTTTTTCTCTGGCGGCAAGGAAGCCACGGGAACATGGAGCAAGGCCGCTAGTAATGCTGTGGTTCAATACGCCAGTTCAAATGGTAAGCCAATTCTTTTGCAACCAGGAAGGACCTGGGTGGAGATGGTAGAAATTGGCGGCCAAGTGTCAGCGAATTGACCCGGGTATCGCCTACTAGCGGGCGATACAACTGGGCTGATCAACCTGCGTGCCAAACCCCCTCCGTGAGGTAGGGGAAGATGTCAATCGGATAAAAGCAGTTAAAGTTCGAGAATCATTTCACCAGCGGCTCGGGTTCCGGGCATATCTTGAGCTGGCCACTTGCTGAAACTCCAAGCCATCTTCGATCCTACGGAGTCATTACTCGATGTCGAAGCTGGGGGCGCCACCCCTGGCTGGAGGAATAGTGCAGTTCGGCTTGACGGTCCGTAACTTGCTGCCTAGATATTGGCTTGGCGTTGTCAGGTGTAGAATCGATTGTTATAGGTTTAAGGAGTGATTGAAGTGGATGCCCAGAGCAATGAATTCGGTACTGCAAGGGTAAAGCGTGGCCTGGCGGAGATGCTTCGTGGCGGAGTGATCATGGATGTGGTCAACGCCGGACAGGCCAAGATTGCCGAGGACGCTGGCGCCGTTGCAGTTATGGCCTTGGAGAGGGTTCCCGCTGATATACGGAGGGACGGTGGCGTCGCTCGCATGAGCGATCCAGCCCTAATCGAGGAGATACAGGCGACCGTTACCATTCCTGTTATGGCGAAGGCCAGGATTGGTCATTTTGGCGAGGCGCAGATCCTGCAGGCAATGCAGGTGGACTATATAGATGAGAGTGAAGTTCTAACTCCAGCGGACGAGGCTTATCACATCGACAAATGGTCCTTTGATATTCCTTTCGTTTGCGGTGCAACCAATCTCGGAGAGGCACTCCGTCGGATTTCGGAAGGCGCCGCTATGATTCGATCTAAAGGCGAGGCTGGCACTGGCAACGTGGTGGAAGCGGTCAGACATCTGCGCTCAATAACCTCTGAGATCAAGAAGATCATTTTGGCCGATCCCGCAGAGCTATTTGGAATTGCGAAGAACCTCCAGGCACCTTATGAACTAGTTTCTGAGATCCACCGAACTCATCATCTTCCGGTTCCACTGTTTTGTGCCGGGGGCCTGGCTACTCCGGCAGATGCGGCACTGGTGATGCAACTTGGAGCAGAGGCGGTTTTTGTAGGTTCAGGAATCTTCAAGTCGGGCGACCCCGCAAAAAGGGCAAGAGCTATTGTGGAGGCGACAACCCACTACATGGATCCAACGATACTTTTGAAGGTGTCTAGGAATCTCGGAGAGCCTATGGTCGGGATCAACGCTGATGAAGTTGACGTAAAGATGGCAGAGCGCGGCTGGTAGTCGGTGGGATTAACTATTGGCGTGCTTGCGCTGCAAGGAGATTTTCAAGAGCATGCCCTAACGCTTTCGCAAATAGGCGTAGCTTCAAGAGAAGTTCGTAACCCCAAGGACTTAATTGGAATTGACGGCCTAATACTTCCCGGTGGCGAATCTACGACGATGGCTATGCTTCTGGAGTCGTCTGGGCTTTTTCTGGAAATAACGAGAGCGCTTAAAGATGGCCTTTTTGTGTTCGGAACCTGTGCGGGCATGATCCTTCTGGCCAGAGAAGTACTCGATGGAAGATCAGATCAGGGTGGGTTTGCTGTCATGGATATATCGGTGAGGCGAAATGGATTTGGTCGCCAGATTAGGTCATTTGAGGCCGACCTTGCGGTAAAAGGGATCGAAGGTCCACCGATTAGGGCCGTTTTCATCAGGGCTCCGGTGGTGGAAAAGGTCGCTAAAGAAGTAGAAATTTTGGCCGAAGTCAGCTACAGATTCGATGACGACTCGAAGAGGGTAATCCCGGTAGTCTGTGGACAGGATCGGCTGTTAGCATGCTCGTTTCACCCAGAGCTTACGAGTGATTCGCGCTTGCACCAGTTGTTCATATCGAAGATTCTGTCAGAGAAATAGCGAGGAATAGATGTCTGGACACTCCAAATGGGCAACTATAAAGCACAAAAAGGGAGCCCAAGACCAAGCTCGTGGGAGGCTCTTTGC
>JAJZCF010000016.1:9251-26234 GCA_021846265.1 Actinomycetes bacterium
TTGGTGCCGAGTTCTACAATCGAAATTGACTCTGAAAACGATGCGCGTAAGATACTGAAACTTATAGACGCTCTCGAAGATAACGACGATGTTCAGAACGTGTTTGCAAACTTTGACATTCCAGACGAGATCATCGAAGCTTTGGAGGGATAGTCAGTTGGAAGTTTCCGTAGGTGATGTTGCTCCCGACTTTACACTATTTGGCGTGCCTGATGGAGAGTACCAACTTAAGGCATACCGTGGGCAACCGGTTGTACTTGTCTTTTATCCAGAGGATCACACTCCCGTTTGTACCGCTCAACTGAGGTCGTACTCTACGTCGTTGAAGGACTTTGACTCTTTTGGAGCAAAAGTCTTTGGAATTTCGGCCCAAGGAGCAAAAAGCCACGCACTTTTTGCGGAGAAAAACCAAATTTCGTTTCCTTTGCTTTGTGACGAGGAGAAGGAAGTGGCTGAACTCTATGGCGTACTTGGACCGTTGGGATTCTATCGGAGATCCGTTTTTGTCCTCGATGGCGAGGGCGAAGTGGTGTACGCTAAGCGCACTCGAGCGGGTTTGACCTTCCAGCCGACCGAAGAGTTGATTGACGCACTGAGGTCCGTTAGTTAGTTCTAGTGGACGCTCGATCGATCCAAGGGTATAGTATCGAACATATGTATGTCATCGGCATTGATCCTGGACTGACTCGATGTGGATATGCAGTCCTACGTTCCGTTCCTGCCAGGTCGATTGAGTGTGCCGGAGTGATAGAGACGTCGCCGAACCTTAGCATCGAGCTGAGGTTAGCGGAGCTGTTTTCAGAGCTTTGCCAACTCTTTACGAAATTTCCTCCTGAGGTGGTGGTGGTGGAGCGAGTCCTTTTTCAGACCAACGCAAAGACGGCGATGAGCGTCGGACAGGCTTCTGGTGTGGCTCTTGTAGCCGCAGCCAATTTTTCCGCTTCGGTGGCGAGCTACTCGTCGAATGAAGTTAAGATGACCCTCTGCGGTACTGGCTCGGCAACAAAGCGCGAAGTACAGAAAATGGTCGAGATAGAGTTCGCTTTGGCCAAGTTCCCCGAGCCGCCTGATGTAGCGGACGCTATAGGGCTTGCATATCATCACCAGGTCTTGAGCGAGAGAAATCGAGTATTTTCTGGGGGCAAGAGGTGATAGTTCAGCTCACAGGGGAGGTTTTAGGACCCGAGGACGACGATTCCATCGCAGTTTTGGTCGCAGGCGTTGGTTACCAGGTCGAAGTGGTTAAGTCGGCATTAAGTCATTTTCGAGCTGGGGAGACCGTGAGCCTTTACATTCGCTCGGTGACCAAAGAGGATGGGACTCAACTTTACGGCTTCTTGGAAAAGGCGGATCGACTCGGCTTCGACTTGCTTCGTAAGATACCTGGGATAGGCCCTAGTGCCGCCATGTCGCTGTTGGGTGCCATAGGGCGGGAAAGACTTTGGAAGGCAGTCGAGGAATCGGACCTGGATACTATTTGTGTCGCTCCGGGAATCGGCAAGAAGCTAGCTCAAAGACTTATAACTGAGCTTTCGGGACGATTACCTAAAGATCTTTCGACTGGAAGGGCTGGTTCTGCGGGAGTAGCTGGCACGGAGCTCGAGTCCGAGGTGACATTGGCTCTTTTGGGTCTAGGGTTTGATAAGGGAGAAATATCAGCTACTTTGCCCCTCATCCCAGAGGGCGCTTCGGTGGCTCAGGCAGTTCGGTTCTGTTTGAGGAGTATGGCTAGGTGAGCCCTAGGCGCGAAATAGTAGTGAACGCAGATGGACAAAGATCTCCTACTGCTGAACAAGGCAAAAGTAGAGGGATCGTGGATCCAAGCTTTGACCAAGACTGGGACCACGAGTCAACAAGCGAAAATCTCCTGAGACCAACAAGGCTTTCGGAGTTTATTGGACAGAGAGACTTGGTGAAGCGAATTGGTATCGTGCTTGAGGCAGCGAGGCTGCGAAAGCAGCCGGTTGACCACTTCCTATTCGGGGGACCTCCAGGATTAGGAAAGACGTCGCTCGCTTCGCTGATCTCTAACGAGATGCGAGCAAGTTTTAGAGTCACTTCCGGGCCAGCGCTAGTTAGGCAGGGTGACTTAGCGGCGATCCTTTCAGATCTAAAAGATGGAGATGTTCTCTTTATAGATGAAATTCATCGGATTCCTCATCAAATTGAGGAGATGCTGTACATTGCTATGGAGGACTACAAAATAGACGTTCTGGTTGGAAAGGGGCCAACAGCTCGTTCAGTCCGCATTGATCTCGATCACTTCACGCTTGTCGGTGCGACCACCAGAGTTGGAATGTTGACTGGACCGCTTCGTGATCGCTTTGGAGTAATTGGCAGGCTGGAGTTTTATTCTGTGGAAGACCTCCATGCCATAGTGTTGCGCGCAGCCAAGATTCTAAATATAGCAATTGATGACGGGGCCGCCCACGAGATAGCAATGCGATCTCGTGGAACCCCGAGACTAGCGAATCGACTTCTGAAGAGGGTTAGGGACTACTCAGAAGTTGAAGGGAGAACTGAAATAGACCTAAGGACTGCTAGAGATGGTCTCGGGGTTTTTGGCGTGGATAAACTTGGTTTAGACTCGATTGACCTCAAGATTCTCTCTTTGCTGTGTACCAATTTCGCTGGTCGCGGAGTAGGTCTTGGGTCACTGGCGGTATCTCTTGGCGAAGATAAGGAGACTCTGGAGGACTTTTACGAACCCTTTTTGGTCCAGAGTGGAATGGTGCTTAGGACTCCAAGGGGTCGAGTCGCAACTGAGATGGCATATTCTCACCTCGGGTTAAAGTATGTTCCAGATTACCAACTGCCGATGGAGGATCTTTTTACGGGGGTCGACCAGGAATAAATTGCCTTTGGGTAATTCCATTTCCGTTGGTAGTTTACATTCGGAAAGAGCCTGGTTTTTGTGCGATAGAACTGGATATATCTTCAGCCAGTGCCAGTTCGTCTCGATCAGCAAATGCCAAGGTTAAGCGGATGGCCGGGTATCTCGGACCGTCGAGCCAAAAATGGCTGCCGGGTGCCGCAACGATACCCTTCGAAGCCAAGGAGACGAGGGCTTGGGTCTCGTCATCTACTGGAATCCATAAGTTGAGGCCGTCGGTAGGGGTGCGGATCCCTTGTATGTCGACGGTCTCCTTTTCCAGCAGAAGGCGACGTCGACGGTAGGTGCTCCGAGCATCCTGTAAGTTGGCCTCTGCTTTGGGATCAGACAGAAGATTAACAAGTATGTGTTGGAGTGTTTTGGAGGTCCAAGCTGGGCCGAGTCGGCGCCGTGATTCAATCTTCTCGATCAGTTGGTTGGGAGCGAAAATCGCAGCAATTCTAAGATCTGGCCCGTGGGACTTGGAGAAGCTGACGATATGAGAAGTTATCTCGGGAAGAAATTGAGCGAATGAGTCAAATTTTGAGGACGAGATCAGAGCAGAGTGGTCGTCTTCGATGATAGAGAAACTTCTCCTTGTGGCCGCGATCACCTCTGCGAGTTTCCTTGTCCGCTGCGTCCCTCTTGAGCAACCAGTTGGGTTTTGGGACCGAGGCTGAGTGATCATTATTTTAGCTCCGCTGAGTATTGCCTTCTCTAGAGAGTCTGGAGTTATACCATGCGAATCCATGGCGAGTGGCGCTGGGACCAGCGAGTTCGCCTCAACTATGTCAAAAATTGCCGGAAAGTTTGGATTTTCGACTGCTACTACATCTCCAGGTGATGCGACTTCTTTGAGCAAGCGATCAATGGCATCTAGGGATCCGTCTACCACCGTCACGTCGGAGTGTTCTTTGGAAAATGGAAATAGTTCATATAGCTTTTCTGTCAATTCGCCGAGTACCGGATCTTCATGGTAACCGGTAGCGGAAAGGTCGAAAATCCGCTCAAAATTACTCGGCGATAACCTCGGCAAGAGGTGTTTGTCCGGGAAGCCAAGCGATAGATCTGCCATTGAGTTCGAGTGCTTCGGCACCGGATTCCACCTGGGCTGCTCCTGGCGAGTTGTTAATCTGGGGCCACGCGAGACGAAAGTCCCGCTCCTTCCCTGTCCTACTATGTAGCCGAGTTCGGAAAGGTACCGCCAAGCCAGGCCTACCGACGTTGGGCTCATCGCTATTTCAGAAGCTATTTTGCGAATAGGCGGAAGTCGTTCGCCCGGTTTCAGTTTCTGATCGCCAAACAGTTCAATATACGCGGCGACGAGCCCTTTTACACTTCTTTCTCCAGCTGCAACAATGGCGGAAATCAGCTCATGTTCTGAGTCTTGCCAATCTGTTGTCCCAATAGGCAATTGGCCCAAAATGCTTCTCCTTCGATGCAATCTCCCGCCGGGAGTAATCCGTCTTTTGCAAATTCTATTGTAACGGTACAATAAAGAGTACAAAAGGTGTTACATACAATGCTAAGGTGTAATCGTTTTGGATCTTTGGTTACGAAGTGGGGGAGAAGATGTCTTCTGACGATCTGTTGAGGCGCCATAAGGCTGTCCTGCCTAAGTGGATTGCACTTTACTACAACGAGCCCATTGAGTTGATTTCGGGTTCTGGCAGACATGTAACTGCATCGGATGGTCGAACCTATCTGGACTTCTTCGGCGGCATTCTCACCACCATGACCGGGTATGCGGTTCCCGAGGTAGTGCAGGCGATTCAGAGTCAGGCGGCAAAGATGATTCATTCATCTACCCTCTATCTGATATCTCCGATGATCGAATTAGCGGAGAAGATTTCGTCTTTGTCTGGCATTGAGGATGCGAAGGTCTTCTTTACAACTTCGGGTACCGAGGCAAACGATGCAGCGCTTCTTCTTGCTAGCGGCTATCGGCGGTCTAACCAAATACTCGCAGTTAGAAATAGCTACCATGGAAGGTCGTTTTCGTCCCTTGCCGTGACTGGCAACGGTGGTTATTCGCCGACTTCATTCAGCCCGCTGAACGTAACTTACCTCCAGGGCGGTTCGAGACTGCGAGGACCTTTAGCCGGGCTTTCAGATTTGGAATATACCCGAAGGGGAGTAGAGGACCTCGAGGATATCCTGCAGACTTGTACTTCTGGGGATGTGGCGGCACTTATTGCCGAACCGATCCAAGGTGTAGGTGGTTTTTCAATGCCGCCAGATGGCTATTTTGGTGCTCTCAAGGATGTACTCGACAAGCGGGGAATCCTTTATATCTCAGACGAGGTCCAAACTGGTTGGGGCCGTACCGGCCAGCACTTCTGGGGATATCAGGCGCATGGCATAAAACCCGATATTATAACCTTCGCTAAGGGCATTGGTAATGGAATGGCCCTCGCTGGAGTGATAGCAAAGCCGGAGATTATGGATTCGCTGGCAGCCTCCTCGATTTCAACTTTCGGAGGCACGGCGCTCGCCACCGCAGCCGGAAACGCCAATCTTGACTACCTACTTTCCAACGACCTACAAGCAAATGCGCAAAGAACCGGAAAGATAATCTTTGATCGTATAAAAGGCCTTGTAGGCGAGGTGCCTATCGTGGCGGATGTCAGGGGTAAGGGGCTGATGATCGGCGTAGAGATCTGTGAGCCAGGGAGCGTTGTGGCTTCTGCTGCCCTCGCCTCGGCAGTCGCCGAAGAAGCGAAGTCTAAAGGCTTGTTGGTAGGAAAGGGTGGTCTTTTGGGCAACGTCCTTCGAGTCGCACCGCCGCTGTCCGTCACGGAAGATGAGGCGGTCGAAGGGGCTGAGCTGCTTGCATTGGCGATCACCGAAGCCTCAAAAGCGGCCGCTAGCTGACCCGTCTTATTTGTGTAAAAGTGTACCTAGAACGTTTTATCCAGAGTTATGTCGATGATGCGGCTGAAAGTTAAAGTGGGAAAATAGATGACTTTAGAAATAGTTTCACATTTTATAGACAAAAAATCGGTTCCCTCTAGGTCTAATCGCACCTCGGAGGTATTTAATCCAGCTACCGGTGAAGTGACAAAGCTAGTCGGGCTGGCCGATGCTCGCGAAGTCGATGAGGCAGTGTCGTCGTCTGCTGCGGCCTTCGAATCGTGGAGTGATACTTCATTGGCCCAGCGAACGCGGATACTTTTTGCTTTCCGTGAAATTCTTGAAGAGCGCGCCCAAGACGTGGCGAAACTTATTACTCAGGAACACGGCAAGGTTCTGTCCGATGCATTGGGTGAGGTGAAGCGGGGGCAGGAGGTCCTTGAATTTGCCTGTGGTATATCTCAACTTCTAAAAGGGTCGCTTTCGGACCAGGTCTCTAAAGACGTCGACACCTATTCGATCAGACAGCCAATAGGTGTCGTGGCCGGTATTACTCCATTCAACTTTCCGGCTATGGTTCCGATGTGGATGTTTCCGATTGCAATCGCCGCTGGGAATACTTTTGTCCTCAAGCCATCAGAAAAGGATCCGTCGGCATCTTTTCTCCTGGCCGAGATGTTCAGCGAGGCGGGCCTGCCCGAAGGTGTTTTCAACGTAGTTCAAGGGGATAAGGTTGCAGTTGATGCTCTCTTGGGTCATCCGAAGGTAAAGGCCGTAAGCTTTGTCGGATCAACACCTATAGCCCGGTATATCTACGAGAATGCGGCGACGAAGGGAAAGCGAGTTCAGGCGCTCGGAGGTGCAAAAAACCATATGGTCGTCTTGCCTGATGCCGACGTCGAGAATGCAGCTTCGGCTGCAGTTTCAGCGGCATACGGATCGGCGGGTGAGCGGTGCATGGCAATCTCCGTAGTTGTCGCTGTGGGTGGTGTCGCTGACGAACTTGTTGCGGCAATTCAAACCAAAATGGCAAATCTCAATATAGGACCTGGAGAACTGATTTCATCGGAGATGGGTCCGTTGGTGACGAGGGCTCATCGTGATCGAGTCGCTAGCTATATCGATTCTGCGGTTCGCCAGGGAGCCAAGGTTATTGCCGATGGACGGAACCATCCTCTTTATTCTGTCGAGTCAGGTGGTTTCTTTCTTGGAGCTTCGCTGGTCGACGAAGTTCGCCCCGAGATGGATGTCTACCGGGACGAGATTTTTGGGCCGGTGCTTGCCGTGGTACGGGTCGAGGACTTTCAGCAGGCAATTGATTTGGTTAACGCCAATCCATACTCCAACGGTGCTGCAATTTTCACTAGGGATGGAGGTGCCGCTAGGCGCTTTCAGCGGTCAATCGATGCGGGTATGGTTGGAATCAACGTACCCATTCCGGTGCCGGTAGCGTACTATTCTTTTGGCGGAGCGAAGGATTCACTCTTTGGAGACACCCACGTCCATGGTGAAGATGGAGTTCGTTTCTACACCAAGGTCAAGGCGGTGACTTCTCGCTGGCCGGCAGAGCACCGAGAAGGTGTTGACTTCGGTTTTCCTCAAAACCGATAGATTCTCCCACTTTGAACTAGCCTGTATCCTCGTTCCACAATAAGGGTACGGGCTTGTTTGCTTCAAAGGAGGGTGATTTGTCCGAAGACACCGGCGGCTCGAAAAGCGAACTGGACTCGTACGACTACTGGCTTCCCAAAGAACGGATCGCCCAGCACCCCCTCGAATTGCGCAGTTCAGCGCGCCTTCTCGATGCTAGACATGGCCCAACTGCACTAGTTGATCGTCAAGTAACAGACCTAGCCGATATTTTGCATCTAGGCGACGTGGTGGTGCTAAATGAATCGAGGGTAATCCCCGCCAGACTCAGGCTAAAGAGAAGTTCCGGCGGAAATTGCGAGGTACTTCTGTTAGAAGCGGATGGAGAAGGTAATTTTCAGGCGTTAATTCGTCCCAGCAAGAGGATCAAAAGTGGTGAGGTTCTCTTTATTGGTGAAAGTCCGGTTATCGAGGTCCAAGCCAACGAGATTGCCGGACTTAGATCGGTACGAGTACTAGATGAGGATCTCGCAAAGCGCCTCGGTGAAATTCCTTTGCCACCTTACATTGAGGCCGAATTGGCAGACCCGGAGCGATATCAGACAGTATTTGCCTCCCGGGACGGATCAGTTGCCGCTCCGACTGCGGGACTGCACTTCGACCTCGAAACACTTCTGGCGATTGAGGCTAAAGGGGTAGAAGTTGTAAAGATCGATCTGGCGGTTGGACTAGGTACTTTCCTTCCGATCAAGGTGGAGAAGTTGTCGGATCACAAGATGCACGAGGAGGCATATACCATTCCGCCAGAGTCGTGGCAGAGGATAAAAGAGGCACGACGAGTAGTCGCAGTGGGTACTACGGTACTGAGGGCCCTCGAGTCAGCGAAACTAACTGGTGACTTATCGGGGCGAACCGACCTTTTTGTTCAAGAGGGTTTTGAATTCCAGGTGGTAGACGTCTTGATGACAAATTTCCATGTACCCAGGTCGACGCTTATTGTGCTCATTTCGGCTTTTTACGGTCCGGGCTGGAGACAAGTGTACGACTACGCCTTGAATAATGATTACCGATTCCTCTCTTTTGGTGACGCAATGCTACTTGCCAAGGGTGCTGGAAGATGAGGCAGTTTGGTTTAGAAATTTTAGCGACAGACAAATTGGCAAGGTCCGGAATACTTACAACTCCTCACGGGGATGTTGAAACGCCGTTCTTCATGCCGGTAGGTACAAGGGGAATGGTGCGACTTACCCCTCCTTGGGTCGTCGCTGAAGCTGGGTTTAGAGTCCTATTGTCAAATACCTACCACCTAATGCTACGTCCAGGAGCAGATGTAGTAGAGAAGGTGGGCGGTCTTCATCGTTTTGCTGGTTGGGAAGGAGCGATGCTTACCGATTCGGGTGGATTTCAGGTCATGAGCTTGGATGCGAAGTTTGAAGAATCTGGCGTTACCTTCAAATCGGTATATGACGGTTCATTTCACAAGTTGACCCCGGAATTGGCGATCCAGGTTCAGGAGGCATTGGGAGCAGACATCGCAATGGTCTTGGACGTTTGCACGATGCTACCTAACGATAAAGAAAAGCTAGCAAGGGCTCTGGATCTGACCATCGATTGGGCTAGGCGGGCGAAGGATGCAAAATTAAGGGCTGATCAGGCTCTCTTTGGTATTGTGCAAGGCGGAACGGAGATCGATCTGAGGATAGCTTCTGCCGAAGCGACTGTAGGGATAGGTTTTGATGGCTATGCAATCGGGGGTCTAGCAGTTGGAGAGGACCGTGATACCACGGTGGGTATTGTCGAGCTGGTAACAAAAAACTTGCCAGAGCAGAGCCCTCGCTATTTAATGGGGGTAGGAGATCCATATACGATTGTGGAGTCGGTCGCCCGTGGCGTGGACATGTTCGATTGCGTCTCTCCTACCAGGCTTGCACGACATGGCACCGCCCTTGCAATGGAAGGGAAGGTGCACGTGAGAAGGAGGGAGAACCTCTACCTCGATTCTCCAATTGAGCAAGATTGCCCCTGCCCGACCTGCCAGAGGTTGCCGAGATCTCTCATTTCTCATTTGCTTAGAGTCGATCCTTGGTCGGCTGGGTCGGCACTAGCCATACATAATCTTTGGTTCATGTCTCGCTTGATGTCCCGGATTAGGGCTTCGATTGCCTCAGAAAGTCTCGATGACCTTAGGGCCGAGATGAAATCGATATGGCGCAATGCTTGAATAGCGCTGAGTGATTCTCGTCGACGCGGGGAGATCACTAGCTTTGTTGATAAGCTACTCTGTTGTTCTTTACGGAGGGTCGCGCGTTGACGTCATTGTTGCCACTATTGGTTCTCTTTTTAATTATGTATATGTTGATCCTGCGCCCGCAGCAGCAAAAGGCGAAGAAGCAGAGGCTGGCGCAGAGCCAAATAGGTGATGGTGATCACGTAATGTCAGCTGGCGGTATCTATGGGAGGGTCACCCAGGTTGTCGCTGACAAGGTTTGGGTGGAAATTGCTCCAGATATCGAGGTGATATTTGCTAGAACTTCCCTCAACAGGCTCAGCACGGATCCTATGTCGGGTGGTTTTGCTGATTCCGACGATGACCATCTGGACCAGGATGATTATTCGTCTTCAGGGACTACGGTTCCAGACGATTTGAGCAGTCTTGATCTAGACGACAAGCCGGTTGAGCCCGATGAAGGCGACGGCGATCAGCCTGGCGACAGCGATCGGAATAAGTAGTTGTCGGACCGATATTCCATTTGGTGGATTTTGAGGAGTTACCGCTAAGTTGCGCAGATCCTATCTGTTGATTTCAGTTATTGCTTCGGTCGTGGTTTCTCTTGGGGCATTTGCGGCCGTTTTAGTTTTAGGGTACAAGCCGGTTTTAGGTCTGGATCTTCAGGGTGGTGCATCAGTTGTATACAAGCCGGTAAAGCCGGTTAGTCAACAGGTGCTTAACCAAACCATCTCTATTATCAGGAACCGAGTAGATGGTCTAGGTGTAGCCCAACCAAACATCTCGTCCCAAGGCCAAAATATCGTTGTGCAGCTTCCAGGGATTAAGAACCCCAATAGCGCCTTGGCTCTCATCGGCCAGACAGCCCAACTCGAGTTTCGAACGGTGTTGTGCGCCGTCCCGGCGTATACGCCACCTCCAAAGTCGATTAAGAAGAGCTCAATTCCGGGAGCGGTGTGCCCTACCACGCAGGCCCAGTCGACGCTGCAGGCTTTTACGCCGACCACTCGGCAGAGCGCTAACCAGCCAAACTCGAATGTGATTCTGCCCCAACAAGGAACCAGCGGGCCTCGATTTGTACTAGGGCCTTCTCAAGCGAGTGGGAATATCCTGAAGACGGCATATGCCGGTGTGGATTCGAGCGGAAACTGGGTGGTTGACTTCACCTTAACATCGAAGGGATCTCCGATCTTCGATAAGATCGCAGCTGCAAACTACCAAAAAGAAGTGGCGATCGTGCTTGACGATATCGTTGAATCGGCACCACAGATTAACTCGAAGTCTTTCGGTGGCACTGGGCAAATCACGGGGAACTTCACGCAGACCCAAGCGAACAATCTTGCTTTGGTTCTCAGATATGGAGCGCTGCCTGTTCAGCTTCAACAGCAGACAGTGCAAACGGTATCTGCGACACTTGGCAAGTCCTCTTTGAAGGCCGGCGTCTACGCGGGAATCGGTGGATTATTGCTCGTCATGATCTATGCGATCCTTTACTATAGGGCGCTTGGCTTGGTAGTGTTTTTGGGTCTCGGCACAACGGCAGCGATGCTGTGGGGAATTGTTTCCTATCTCGGTCACTCGACCGGACTTACCTTGGATCTTTCGGGTGTGACCGGAATTATCGTCTCCATCGGCGTCACGGTGGACTCCTATGTTGTGTTTTTTGAAAGACTTAAAGATGAAGTGCGTGCCGGCAGGCCAATTAGGTCTTCAGTCGAAAAGGGTTTCACCAAGGCGTTTAGGACTATCGTCGCAGCGGACTTAGTATCGCTAATTGGAGCGACTTTGCTCTACTTGCTGAGTATTGGTCCAGTTAGGGGCTTTGCCTTCTTCCTCGGACTGTCTACCCTGTTGGACCTTTTGAGCGCATGGGTCTTTACTCGACCCTTAGTTATCCTTCTGGGTCAAAGTAGGACATTCACCCACGCAAAATGGTTGGGTGTTGCTAGGGGACTTCTGGCCAGCGAGGTACAGGAAGTCAAGAGGGAAGCGGTGACTTTGAAACCGAGTGGAGTCGGCAGCTGATGGGATTGAAAGTGATTTATCATAAGGGTTCCTTTAGGGGTATATATGGCTGACGAAGAGGTAACCGACGACCAGTTAGATGGAGTCATCTCGGCCAAGGTTGAAGAGGCAATGGCGAAGGGCTCAGTCTTCTCCAGGCTTTACCGTGGAGAGACCGCATTTGCATTCATCCCGAAGATGAAGACCTGGTTTATTTTGTCCTCGGTAGTTATCATCCTTGGACTTGGCGCCGTCGGGATCAAGGGGCTTAATTTTGGTATCGATTTCAAAGGCGGTACGTCGTGGGAAGTGCCTTCGCAGACTTTGACGGTCGCTAAGGCACAGGCCGATGTCGCATCGCTAGGAGTCAAGCAAGCTACGGTGGTGTCTTTAGGCGGGAGTTCCGGTCGCACGATAGAAGTTGAGGCTGACCTGTCTGCCTTGAGTGTACCGGCTCGTACGGCGCTCGAGAATAAGGTTTCGGCATTGTTGGCCAAAGACGGTGGAGTGGCGGTTTCCACTGTTGGACTATCCGATGTCGGGCCCACCTGGGGAGGCGAGATTACCGCTGCTGCCGAGAGGGCACTGATATTTTTCTTCCTTGGTATTGCTCTGTACATCTCATTGCGATTCGAGTGGAAGATGGCTGGAGCCGCATTAATAGCCGTAGTCCATGACCTGCTAGTGACGGTTGGCATCTATGCAATTGTGGGATTCCAGGTGACACCGGCGACCGTGATAGCCGTGCTGACTATCTTGGGATATTCACTCTATGACACGATTGTCGTATTCGACAGGATTCAAGAGAACGTAAAGGACCTTGCCAATAAGGGGCGAATGAGTTACGCAGATACGGTCAACCTTTCAGTGAACCAGGTTTTGATGCGATCACTCAATACATCTATTGTTGCCATTATCCCAATCCTTTCGATCCTCCTGATAGGTGCCGAACTCTTAGGTGCTACGACCCTTCAGGACTTCGGTTTAGCACTATTCGTTGGTCTCACCACTGGCGCCTATTCCTCGATATTTATTGCATCTCCTCTTTTGGTGCTTTTCAAAGAACGTGAGAAGCGGTATAAGACTCTGCGAGCGAGGCTCGAGGCGAAGGGTGGCACACAGGTGCTTTTGACGCCTAAAGAGGCAGCTCTTGTGGGTGCAAGCGCTCAATCGAACGGTGATGGTATCAGGTCTGGCGTAACTGCTCCACGTGGTGGGTCAAAGTCCAAGGCTAAGAAGAGGCGCTGAAGTCGTTACTTTTTGGGCGGCATATGATTTCGACAGATATGTTAAGTTTGCGACTTTCTCAGGTCGTCGATGCTCCAAATAGTTAGCAAATATTTCTAGATGGTCTAGTCTCTAAACAAATGGTATTTGCGGCAAGGGATCAGATCGTTTCCCACGTTCCGAATCCTGATCGGCTTATCCGTTCCTACGAGGAATTGCACCCTGGTTCGGATACCGGGATGATTCGGGCTGCCTACGAGGCGGCGGAAAAGGCTCACGACGGGCAGTTTCGAAAGTCAGGCGAGCCTTATCTTATCCACCCTCTCGGAGTGGCTCAGATCGTTTGTGAACTGGGTGTAGACGACATCACAGTTGCAAGTGCACTTCTTCACGACGCAGTTGAAGACACGGAACTGTCGCTGGGGGAGCTTGAAGCTAGTTTTGGCGAGCAGGTGGCCAGGGTCGTAGACGGCGTAACTAAGCTGGATCGACTTAGTTTTGAGTCTCGCGAAGCTCAGCAGGCGGCGACCATGAGGAAGATGCTGCTGGCGATGGCCAGAGATCCGAGGGTTCTCGTTATTAAGCTCGCCGATCGGCTTCACAATATGAGGACCGTTGGTGCGCTGGCAGAGTTGAAACAGAGACGCATTGCGCAAGAGACCTTGGATATCTATGCGCCTCTTGCACATCGACTCGGTATTCAGATGATCAAGTGGCAGCTAGAGGACTTGGCATTTGCGACATTGCACCCTCGTCGATACGCTGAGATCGAACAGATGGTTGAGGTACGATCTCCAGAGAGGGAGCAATATCTCCAATCCGTGATTGAGTCCGCCACTGAAAGACTCACCGCCGTTGGCATCGAAGGCGAAGTTAGTGGGCGGCCAAAGCACCTTTATAGCATCTATGAAAAGATGGTCCTCAAATCAAAGGATTTTGATTCAATATTTGACATTATCGGTATAAGGATAATAACTGCTACCGAGAAGGACTGTTGGGCGGCGCTTGGGGTAGTCCATTCGCTATGGAATCCGCTCCCGGGACGTTTCAAGGACTATATAAATGCCCCCAAGTTTAATCTCTATCAGTCACTTCATACAACAGTGATGCTCCCTACCGGGAATCCACTTGAAGTTCAGGTCAGAACGAAAGAGATGCATCAGAGAGCAGAATTTGGAGTCGCTGCACACTGGGGATATAAAGAGGGTTCGAGCCAGGCGGAGATGATCTGGTTACAAAGGATTGTCGACTGGCAACGAGATACGCCGGACCCGATTGAATTTCTCGAGAATCTAAAGCTGGATCTTGAACTCGATGAGGTTTATGTTTTCACTCCTAAGGGTAGGGTGATCACCCTTCCGACGAAGGCTACGCCGATCGACTTCGCCTACTCGGTCCATACCGAGGTCGGACACCGTTGCATAGGAGCTAAGGTCAACGGTCGCCTTGTCCCGCTAGATTCCGAACTGCGCAGTGGCGACACCGTCGAGATATTCACATCTAAGGTGCAAAATGCGGGTCCTTCGAGGGACTGGCTCAAGGTAGTCGCAACCGCCCGGGCAAGGTCGAAAATCAAGCAGTGGTTCTCTAAAGAACGCCGAGAGGACTCTATCGAAACCGGACGGGAAGAGCTGATTAAGGCGCTTCGCAAGGAGAGCCTTCCGGTGCAGAAGCTTACTGCCGCTTCTGGAATGGCTCAACTGTCGGAAATGATGGGTGTCAGTGACATCGACACCTTCCTGGCTGGAATTGGTGAAGGGCACATCAGCGCTAAGGGTGTTGTGCAGAGGTTGTTGAAGGAACTTCACAAAGGAGATTCCGACGAACAGCTTCCAATCAGTATAAACGCACCAAGATTTAATCGAAGACGCAGCGGATCGGCGGGGATCTACGTCGAGGGATTAGACGACGTCATGATCAGGCTATCGCGCTGTTGTAGTCCTGTCCCGGGAGACGAAATAGTTGGTTTTGTTACTCGTGGCCGCGGGGTTTCGGTTCACAGGAGCGACTGTCCGAATGCCATGTCATTATTCGCCAGTTCGACCGAGCGACTTATCGAGGTCGAGTGGGATAAGGCCAATTCAGGGGTCTTCGCCACGACGATCGAGGTTAGGGCTCTTGACAGGTCGAGGCTATTGGCGGACGTAACTCGGCTTTTAGCAGAACATCATGTAAACATACTTTCAAGTTCGTCTCAGGCTGGCAGTGATCGGATATCGAGGATGAGGTTTGAGTTCGAACTTGCCGATCCATCTCACCTGGATTCGGTATTGGCATCAATTAAAAAACTTGACAGCGTCTACGACGCCTACCGGTTAGTTCCGAGGCGCGCGAAGGGCAACGACATATCTTAGCTGCATCGTTTGTAGGTATATTCCGTCGGAGTTGGCTGGCTTGACGACTCTTTCGGGGCAAAAAGCACAAGAGATAACACGATTGTTACTACAAATCCTTCTATATCGTTTAAAAAGGTGCTAACTTTCTGCTATCCGCTTAACGCGGTTTATGAGTAAGTTGCATAAACAAGAAGGGGGATGTGTATGAGCACACAGCCAGAGGGGGGTGTTGTACTCAAGCGTGCTATGAGTCGACTAGACCTCACCATGGCGGGGCTCGGTGCCATCATAGGTTCTGGGTGGCTATTCGGAGGGCTTTACGCAGCAAACGATGCGGGCCCTTCGGCAGTCATAGGCTGGATCATCGGCGGAGTTGCCGTTATGCTCATTGGCCTGGTATACGCAGAATTGTCTGGTATGGCTCCGGAAGCGGGTGGAATAGCGCGGTATCCGCACTTTACCCACGGTCCGCTTGTCGGCTTTGTCATGTCGTGGGGGGCTTTTCTAGCCTACGCATCGGTAGCGGCCATTGAGGCCGAAGCCGTTGTTCAGTACGCTGAGCACTATATTCCGAGTTTGTCGAATTCATCTTTAGAGCGTTTCATAATAGAAGTGCTTTTGTTGATTCTGTTTTTTGGTATTAACTCCTATGGAGTGAAGGTCTTTGCCAAGACCAACACGATAGTTACGACCTTCAAATTCCTTACTCCGGGTTTGACGATCCTTCTATTTCTGTTTATCGCCAAGCACTGGGGAAACTACACTGCTACGGCGACCGGAGGATTCGCGCCTTATGGAACGGCTGGTATCTTGAAGGCTGTAGCGACTTCGGGAATAGTCTTTGCCTTCCTGGGCTTTAGGCAGGCCGTCGATCTCGCCGGCGAGGCCAAGAATCCGCAGAAGGACGTTCCGAGGGCGATCATTACTGCGATTGCGATTGGAATAATTCTCTATACGCTTTTGCAGTTCGTCTTCATCGCTGCGATCGATCCAAAAGGCCTTACAAAGGGCTGGGCTGCATTGAACTTTACTTCGCCTTTTGCTCAAGTAGCATCGGCGATAGGTTTGGGTTGGCTGGCTGTCATTTTGTACTTTGATGCTGTTGTTTCGCCAGCTGGGACAGGAAATGTCTATTTGGCTTCGACGGCGAGAGTACTCTACGCGTCAGCAAACAATAGGTACTTGCCAGCGCCATTTAGAAAGCTAAGTCCAAAATCCTCGGTTCCATTTTTGGCTCTGCTAGTTACGTTGATTGGTGGCATCATCTTTCTGCTGCCCTTCCCATCGTGGCAGAGCTTGGTAGGGGTGATCTCGGCTGCGACGGTCTTTACCTACATGATTGGCCCTATATCTGCGGCTGTTTTGCGAAAAACAGAGTCTGACGCACATAGGCCTTTCACCTTGGGCGGCCTAAAAATCATCGGTCCGATCGCTTTCATCGTCGGAACGATGATTATCTACTGGACCGGCTGGGGAATCGACTGGAAGTTGATTGTTGCCCTTCTTGCGGGTGCGATCATCTATTCGTTGGTTGCATCTAGGGCAGGAACGACCCTAGAAAAAGTTGACGGTGCAGCCGTTAAAGCCGCAATCTGGCTGTTTGGATATTTGGTTGCGATGCTCTTGATGAGCTACTTCGGTTCGGCGGCTTTTGGGTCTCCCTACAACCACGGTAAAGGTCTCATTCAGTATCCGTACGACCTGGTCGTCGATGCAGTATTGGGCATAATCTTCTACTATTGGGGAGTTGCTTCGGGAATCAAGACAGAAGCCGGATCTGCGGCGATGCTTGTGGCGAAGAACGACAGGCTTGCTCGCCTTAGTGAGGAGCAGAAGAGTAGTAACTAGTTGGTCCTAAAGGAAAACAACTAGCT
>JAJZCF010000152.1 GCA_021846265.1 Actinomycetes bacterium
AACTGCTTCGTCTTGTCGGAATCAGGCTGCCAGCTGTCGCGATCATAACCTTGGCTGCCGTTCCAATCTCCAGCGAACTGTTGCGGGTTAGCGACTGGGCCAGCTCGATGATTCTTTCCCCTAATGGCGCACGGTTGTCCTATAGCGCCTTCGGGGTGGCAATTGCCAACCTGTCCTACATGCCATGGTGGGTTGGGTCACTGATCGTCGTCTTGGGGTCCCTGGCGGCGCTAGTCGTATGGATTGAGCTCATTCTTAGGACCTCCCTAATCTATCTGATTGTCTGTTCGACGCCACTCGTTGCTCTCGGCATCTTGAGTCCTTCGACTACGAGTTGGGCGAAGCGGGCTTGGGAGATGCTTGTGGCCTTGATATTCGCCAAGGTCGCCTTTGCGTTGTCCCTCGCGCTTGGCACTGCGGCTATCGCTGGCTCATTCGGCGGTGGCAGTCCCTCGTTTGCTCAACTGGTCCAGGGTTTGGCGATCTTGATCCTCACTATTTTGAGCCCCTATGTAGTTTTTAGGATCTTCACTTTTGCAGAGGTTCATGCTGTCTCGGCCTTTGAGGGAGCCGCATTGCGCCCCTACGCAAGGGCGGCCGCCGCATCACGGATCGTCGGTG
Source organism: Actinomycetes bacterium (assembly GCA_021846265.1). Classification (GTDB taxonomy): domain Bacteria; phylum Actinomycetota; class Acidimicrobiia; order Acidimicrobiales; family Acidimicrobiaceae; genus JABEUN01. The sequence goes on from JAJZCF010000152.1 coordinate 622, forward strand.
CTTTAGGCGTTGGTGGTATCTCAATGGCCGCGGGCGAGTCGATGGAACTACCACTCGCTGAGAGATTGGGGGGCTGGGCTGGCTACGGACCTCCTGAACACTTAAAGGACTGGGAGATGGACTTCGACAACATTCCAGGCTCGCCTTTGGACAAGGAGGCGTGATGGTTGCCCCTGGGCGGATATTTTTTTCCCGACCGAGTAGCAACAGGGTCTTATTGGGCCTGAAGTGGCGAGAGATCTACTACCTGGGCGGAGGGGTCATAGTCGGTATCATTTGCTCCTTTTACGTCGTTCGCTCTTTGGCCGGGCTCCTTTCCATCGTGATTCTTCCTGCCCTTGGGCTAGCACTCGCCAAGGTGAAAATCTACGGACTTTCTCCGGCAAAGGTACTTACTAGAACGCTTTCCCTAAGGCTAAAGCCACTGGCAACTAGCCCAACTTTCGATCGGTCGGGCAATGACACAGGGTCAGCAGCAACAAGGTCATTAGATACAAGGTCAGTTGATACAAAGTGGGGTGGTCGAGGAACGAGGCTCCAAAGTAGGCCGACTCGAGCGACGAAGGCGAGCCATCGTTCCGAGCTTGAAGCGCCGACTCATAGGAAATCCTCCGAGCGGTCACCTGCGGTCAGGGTTCTCAAGACGCCGTTGTCAGTCGCTATGGTGACCAACGGTGCGAGGGACGCAGTGGTCTATCAGGCTAGCTATTGCCCCACTTGGTCGAGAGTTGCCGAAGAAGCATCCGCCGAGTCGCAGATTTGGGCTAGTTCGATTATGGATCAATGCAAGAAACTACCTCGCGGCACCAGGGCGATACTGCGTGTTGAGGTCGTGCCAGAACCGACGGCGACCTCGGAGGGGACCGGACCTCCGACGATTTTGCAAGAACTCGAAGAGCAACTTCAACGCACGAGCTTCAGGGTGCTAACCCACCTGGCATTCAGCGTCCCCCACAAGTCGTCCAAGGGGTCGATCCGTCGAGGCATGGGGCTCAAAGCGGACGGACAACCCTTTGAGAACTTAAGCTTGCTATCAAGCTCGGAACTCGAGTCGTCACTTGCTCGATGGACATTTGGGACGAGGTCAAATAGAGCTAGTTGTGATCAAGGAGCTGACTACCGCATTAGGGAGCTTTGGGATCGCCTCGTCATCGATTCGACCAAGATCTGCGTTCTAGAGGTCGTCGATTGGCCGAGCGCCGCCCTTACTCCCGGGTTTTTATGGTCCTTTGTAAAGCCGGCCCCACCGACACGGACCTTCACCGTAGAGTTCGCTCCCTTTGACGATGCAACAGCCAGACGGAGAATCAGGTCGAGGTCATCGGAGCTGATCGCCCAGAGGCACCTTCGGGAGAGATCGGGTTATCTCGACGACGCAACTGATCAGGACGCCGAGAGATCCCGGAGGCGACAGGAAGAGGAGCTCGTACAGGGCGAATCCCTTTTGCGATTCGGCGCTATCTGCTGTGTCTACTCAGAGAGCTCCCATTCCTTGAAGGCCGAGGTCGAAAAGACGATCTCCTTGGCTCAAAGTATCGGCGTCGACTTGAGGGTCGCCTACGGCTCCCAAAAAGCCCTTTTTATCTCTTCTTTCTTCACCGGAGGTATTTTTTGATGTCATTAGTGCTCGAAGAGACCACCAGATCGGTATCGGTCTTTTTCCCGCCCTCTAGCTCGCCTGCTCGGTATCGCGGTGTCCCCATCGGCCAAGATTACGACGGTGGGGTATTTCATTTTGACCCATTTCTTCTCTACGAAGACCAGTTGGTGACGAATCCCAATGTCGTGGTAGTGGGTGAGATTGGTCGTGGAAAGAGTGCGATGATCAAGACCTTGCTTTACCGAGAGCATCTCTTGGGACGGGATTTCTTTGTGATTGACCCAAAGGGGGAGTATCAAAAGCTCGCCGAAGCGACCCGAACCCGGGTGGTAAAGCTGTCAAGGACTAGTCCTATCGGGCTCAACCCATTTCCGGCATTCGACAATGAGATGTCACCTTCTGCGAATCTCTCCCGACTGTTGGCTTCGGCTTACGGTCTCATAGAGGCGGTTCTTGGTCGCCGACTTGAACCCCAAGAACGATTTGTCTACGATCTGGCGATCAAAGAGTCACTTACCAACAGATCGACACTTAACCTCTCTGACCTCCACCTAGCTTTGTGCGCTGGCTCAATATCAGACAACGGTGGTGACAGATTTCTTGCTGCCGGTCTCGCCTCTGAGGTTTCGAGACTGCTTACCGGCGACCTTTCGGGGATCGTAGGTGGCTCTGGGATAAGTCTTTTCGATTCACCGAGTGTCGTAGTCGACCTATCCTCGCTGATCGGTACTGTTGGATTCGCTATCACTGTCAATCTTCTGATGGCGCACCGACAGAACTTCCTCCACGCCGGTAGGGCAAGAGGGAGTTTTTTGGTGATCGACGAGGCGTGGGCTCTTTTGAATTCGAAGACCCAGGTGGAATGGTTTTTGTCACTTTGGAAACTGAGCAGGTCCTACGGAATTGCGAATATCGCAATCCAGCATCGACTATCAGACCTCTACTACGATCGGGCGCTCGGTCTCGCTTTGGATTCAGAGACCTTTGTCGTCTATTCGCAACCGAGTTCCGAGTCCAAGGTGGCGTGTGACTTCATGGCGATCCCGGATCACTTGGCAAAGAGCATGGTGCGCTTGGCGAGGGGAACCGCAATCTGGAAAGTGGGCCGGCGAGTGTCGCTGGTTTCACACAAGCTCCATCGACTAGAAAGGCCGATCTGTGACACCGACCAGGCTTTGGCTGGAGAGAGAAGAAGCACCAAGCAAGTACCCGCCAGATCCAAGGTTATCAACGACTCTGGTCATAGAGAACCTAATTCTCGATCAGAGGACCGATCCAAATGATCAGGTCCGCCGGAGGGTTTGTTGTAGCTGCAACCTTGATCTACTTCCTCTATTCAAACGCTAAAGGAAGCCATTCCATGGTGCGAAGTGTCTCACCTTTGGGCCATAACGAGAGGAGTCAAGCCCGCCGACCTGGCGATTCAGTGGGTGTGGATCTGGTCAGAGGGTCTAAAAGGCTGCTCTCATATAAAAGATCGCTACCATCAGCACTGGACAAAGACGCATCGCTAATCGTGTTTGGGCCGACTAGGTCTGGCAAGACTCGCAATGTAGCCGCCCCGATAGTCAAATCCGCAGCTGGATCAGTAGTCGTCACTAGCGTGAAAAAAGACATCGTCACCTTGACCCACGACTCTCGGGCTAATGACTCGAGGGTGTATTTATTGGGGGACTCCTGCGGACTCGAAGGAACCAGCTACTTCTGGGATCCGGTCGATGAGGTCCGAGACTTTCAAAGCGCCAAGGTCGTCGCCGAGAACCTCGTTTCTCATGCCCCAGGCAACTTTCATGGAGCCTCTGATACCAAGTTTTGGTACCAACTTTCATCGAGACTGCTAGCGCCGATCCTGCTAGCGGCCAAGTATCGGGGCTTGGGAACTACCGGGGTCATATCCTGGTTGGATTCTGCTACTTTTCAAGAGCCATATGAAATACTCCTTGGTCATCGCGAGGATCAGGGAGCCCAGACGATCGACTCGGTCCGGTATTGGGATGATAAACAGATCTCTTCGGTGCTGATAACCATCCTGAGCGTCGTTCAGTCGGTCGAATTAGCCTTATCTTCCGTTCCCACTGGATCGAAAAGACTCGTGGTCGCCGATCTCTTTGCACGAGGCGCTGGAGTCTTTACCCTCTATATGACCACCGATTTTTCACACCAAAGAAGACTCGCTCCTTACTTTGGGGCGCTTAACTCGACGCTGGCGTCATCGGCACTTGCGAGGCGGGACGACAATGCTAGATTGACCATTGTCTTGGATGAGGCGGCAAATACCGCACCGATGGTCGAACTCGCCGAACTCGCTTCTTTGGGCCAAGGTTTAGGGGTGAGACTCGTGACTATTC
>JAJZCF010000153.1 GCA_021846265.1 Actinomycetes bacterium
TACAAGGCGCAGTTCCGTCGATGGTGTCGTATGGCGAATACCCCTTTTGCAGCGCAGCCATCAGTACAAAGGGCTTGAATGACGAACCAGGCTGCCTGCCGGTCCCTCCGTAGCCGGTCACAACGTCGAATCCTCCTGCGCCTGACGCGGGATTTCCCGACACTAGAGTTCGAACCTGTCCATTGGATGGGTCGATCGATACTAGGGCCGCCTGATACTTACCGTTGGTATTCGGAAGCCTATCTTTAACAGCCTGCTCGGCATATCCTTGAAGGGTCGAGTCCAGGGTGGTGTGTACTGTGTATCCCCCAACGAGCAGCTGCTGATATCTTTGAGCGGGAGTACCACCCAAGAAGGAGTACCTCGATTCGGTCTCGAGCCTCCTGATCACTGAGGCTACGAATGCAGATGGCGCCCCGGGCAATACCCGATGCGAGACCGTGGGGAGTGGCTCTTTTATCGCGCTCAGATACTGAGCTTTAGTTAGGTTCCCATATCCCATCATCTGCTTTAAAGCCAAGTTGCGTCTGAATTTCGCCCCGCTCGGGTTATGGAAGGGGTCGAGGCCGGAAGGATCCTCGATCAAAGCCGCCAACAACGCAGACTGAGCTGAGTCCAGCTGCTTGACGCTCTCTCCGAAATAGGTCTCGGCAGCTGCTTGAATCCCGTAAGCACCTTCTCCAAAATAAACAGTATTCAAGTAGTCCTGCAGGATTTGATTCTTAGAAAGCTGCCGAGCTAGTCGAAAAGCTATAAAGACCTCTTTGATCTTCCTCGAAAGTGTCCGTTGCGGAGTTAGAACCTCCTGTTTGACGAGTTGCTGAGTGATGGTTGACCCACCCTGCAATCCAGCGCCTCCAGTGGCATCGACGACAATTGCTCGACCTATCGAGCGTAGGTCGATCGCACCATGGTGGTAAAAGGTATGGTCTTCGACGTCGAGAATAGCACGAATGGCCGTTTCTGGCACTTGGCTCAAGGTTACTGGGGACCTAAACTGCCCGTTCCCCAGCATGTATAGCTGCTGGCCGTTTCGATCCAAAAAGACCGTCGGAACGGCCAATGGTCGCAGGTAGACGGGCTGTGATAAGGTACCCGACTCATAAAAGACCGATACATTTCGAAAAGCAGGAACTAATAAAAGCAATGCTCCCGCCAGAACGACCCCCGAGATAACGATCTCTAGTGCTAGCTTCATCCATCTAGTCATCGTCTTCGCTCCACTCCCGCCGAAAAAAGCTGAAGTTGGTCGCGAGTCAGACTCAATGGTCCAAAGCGCCGATTAGTTATTCGACGGTTTAGTTTTCGGCCCAGCAAGTATAGCTCCCCTTAAAAGCCCCATAGCTCAGACAGTCCAGCCAAACTAGACTCGCCATTGCTAGATTCAACATAGACAACAATCCCTGACAACGGACACACGATTCATCTCTGATTAATTGTTGCTGTCATCCCCCCAGCTGGTCCTCGTCCACTAGGGGCGACTCTCCCCGCCAAGCGAGCATAGCACCAGAAGATCTAGCAGATTTTACCTCGCCATTATGCCCACACTGCCAAGAACTTTGGCGGCCAGCTACGGACACCTCCGCTCCTGAAATTGCACAAACATTTAATGTCACTAGGGCTTAATGACACTAGGGATGACCTTGCAAATAATAACCTCGATCCACCCATGGACCTGTCGCCTGTCACCTTAGAAACGGACGGAAAAGCACCAAGACAAGCAAGGCGGATAGAAAACTCGGCCCAACAATCCTTAGCATCATCTTGGAAAAGACCGCCAGAGTGATATCGAGCTTGAATCCCGAGACAACTGAGAACCAGAGTAAATTAGCCAGCGTTCCAGTTACTGCAATTCCGGGAAGAACGTTCACACCTAAAAGTATTGGCCATATTGAATTACCTAAGCTACTATGCGCCGCAGCCAAAATAGTGGCTAATCCAGGGAGGTTATTGATTGCCAAGGCCAGAGTTCCACTACCTAAGGAAAGCAACCACCAGCCGAAATCGCCCTGGTGGGTAACGAACCCGGAAATGTTAAGTCGACCCCCGACCTCAACTGCGCAGATTCCAAGTCCTCCCGTAGCGAGTGCCGCTGGAAGTGGAATGTAGGAGGTCTTAAATCCTCCCCCAGAAACTATCAGTACCAGATCGCAAAGCCCCGCTACTTCCCATGGAGCAATACCGACCCGCGAACCAAAGAGCATGCCAGCGAGCATCATGAGCGTTATCGGCAATCCGATTCTGACGGCCTTGGTTCGCAGCAATTCCCCGTATGGCCTTCGGAGTTCAACCTTTTGATCAGGTGAAGCGGTTAAACCTTCGAAACTTCTCTTCCAAAAAAAGTATCCTACGACGCAACCAACCGCTGTTGGCAGAGCCATATGGTAAAGCAGAGAGCTCGTGCTCAGTCGAAGATAGCCAAAGGCAATGAGATTGGTCAAGTTCGATCCAACTAGGGGCGACGAAGCTAGTAAGGAAAGGACTACCGGTTGGAACCCATAGGCGATAGCATTCCTACCGGTCGATTGGGCATAGCGAATGTATAACGGCGTTAGCAGTACTACCGCCGCATCAAGGTTGAAAATTGCGGTGGTAAGCGCTGCGAGAACCCAGAGATAGGGAGCAGCATTCCTTGTGGGGATGGTCTCTGCCAAGACCTTGAAAAAGCCGACACGATCCAGCATCAGGCCCAACGGTGCCGCAGTAATCAAAAAAGCCAAAGCAGAAGCTAGCGAAGTAAGGATCTGTTTATCATTACCGCTCAAAGCGCCAAGAAGCCCGAGCTCGGCAAGGCCAATCACTAGAGAAACGTAGGCCAAACGATGGTACCTAAGCACCATCAGCGTGGATGCCGCCGACAAAACTAGCCCAACAGTAGCAAAGAGCAACGATCAGCTCACAAACCTACTACCAAAAAGACTACCTCACCTTGGTTGAAGCTCAAAGGTTCTACCTGCCGGCGGGTACGTATCCCCCTTTACCAAGCATGTAGCTATCTTCAAAAGTCAAGGAGTCGTCGACCCCACCTTTTACCTCATTTACCCAATCAAGTCGGCCCTTAAGGATTCTCTCGACCCCGAGCTGCAAGGTCGATGAACTGATAGCGCAGGAAGAGCACGAGCCTTGCAGGGCCACTTCAATGATTCCAGTATCGGGGTCTGCTGAGACCAATATGAGGTCCCCGCCATCCGCCTGAACGGCTGGTCTCATCATCTCAATGAGACCAGCAACATCCGAAAGTCTCTTCTGCTTCTCTTGATCACTAAGCATTAGTCACTACTCCGCACACTCGCCTATTTAAACTAACAGCGTAGTAGAAACTATTGCATTATTAGTGCGACCCTCCGCCAAACCTGTCATAAGAGGCCTTGATTTCGATCTCGGCCTGCTCTAGATCCGCCCAGCCTTCAACGGTCACGGATTTGTTTGGCTCAAGGTCCTTATATCGCGCAAAAAAATGTGCTATCTCCGCCTTGACCTGCTCTGGAACATCATCGATATCTTGTATATGCATCCATCGAGGATCCTTTTTCGGAACGCACAGGATCTTCGTATCCCTGCCGGCTTCATCCGACATCCTAAATACGGCAACTGGCCGTACCTTGATCCGGCACCCGGGAAATGTAGGAAACTCCAAAAGAACCATTGCGTCTAATGGATCTCCGTCTTCACCCAAGGTATCAGGAATAAAGCCATATTCAACGGGATAGACCATGGAAGTAAACAGCGTCCGGTCGAGTGAAATCGCCCCGGTCATGTGGTCGACTTCGTACTTGTTGCGCGAACCTCGCGGAATCTCAATTATTGCCTCAAAATCGGACAAGGATCTCCTCCTAATACGCTGATTAACTCAACGCCAAGATGCTATCAGCCAATAGGTCCGCACAACGAGATGAACGGGACAAAAGGACAAGGTTCTAATTTGGTACTGGAAAGAAAGAAGATACCTTGGCAAAGTTAGAAAGTGACTCGAAGTTCACTCTGTACCTCCTGGCAGTAATCGCAGGTGTGTCCGTTGCCAACACCTATTATCTGCAGCCCCTCCTCTATGTAATTTCTCGGTCCTTCTCGCAGGACCCAAAAACTATCGGCACCTTGGTCACTTTGGCCCAAGTCGGATACGCCTTGGGCTTAGCGACTCTGGTTCCGCTAGCGGACCGGATTTCAAAAAGGACGATTATCTCCCTCGGATTGGCTGTTGCCGCCGCCATATCGCTGTTCCAGTCACTGACCACTAACTTCATTCTTTTTGAGGTCGCAGTCTTTCTTGTCGGAACAGTCTCGATAGTGGCACAAGTAGCCGTCGCCTTTTCGGCCACGGTTTCGACCCACGAGGGGCGCGGCTCAGCTGTGTCAAAGGTGATGGCCGGCCTTTTGAGCGGAATTTTACTCGCGCGCACCGCTGCCGGTGTCATTGCAGAGATTGCCGGGTATAAAACCGTTTATCTCTCCGCCGCTGTCGCGGGCATAGCGCTGGCAATTGTTGCATGGCTAAAGTTGCCGAGCGACCAACCAAGCCATACCCTCTCCTATCCGAAACTGCTCTCCTC
>JAJZCF010000154.1:0-2590 GCA_021846265.1 Actinomycetes bacterium
TTGAAATCCATGGAGCTGTCAATATCTGAATGGATTGAAAAGCTTGCATCTACCGCCGCCTTCGAGGCCGAGAGAGCCGGTAAAGATAGAGCGGCTTTAGCAAAGCTGTTAGGGCTCGAATAATGGGACTGTTCTCTAAAAATCGTGGTGCACAGACTGCCCAGGGCAGTGCCATCCAAAGGACCAACCCACAAATCACACCGATGTCCGAGGAAGATATCCAAAAGAGCCTGCAGAGTGTGGCCGAAGGAGGAGTTCCACTTACAGCTAAGAAGAGGCTCGAAGGTCAGGTGGGATCTGATAGGCCTTTTACTTCGACGCTTTCGACTTCGGAATTTCTTGCGCTAACCTCGGTTGGACTCGTCCCAATCAGCCAAGTAATGGGCTCTTCTGTCTATCAGATTGGATATCAGCCGCTTCCCATGGGATTTTCACAGGGCATGGCTATGGGCTCTCTAATTCAACCTCAGCTGCTTTCCGTACAGACGGAAGCCCTAAATCGCTGCCGGGACCTTGCACTTACCCGTCTAGTTGATGAGGCTCGAGCAGTTGGGGCCGATGGAGTACTCGCGGTCAAGATCTCTAGCGGCTCCCTTGATTTTGGCACTAATGTCATTTCGACCAGTATCACAGGGACCGCATTTAGATACCCCGAATCGCTAAAGCCTAAATCGAAATCATACGGGCTTGGGCTAACGAACCTTTCGGGGGCAGATGTGATACAACTCGTCTCTCACGGTTATTTGCCCGTGGGCATTCTGGCTTCAGTTGTGGTCTACTTCGCCCCAATACCATACCTACCCATGGGATCCCCGACCGGACCATCGATTTTCGGCGGCGGCGCTGGTGGCTGGGGTGGCAACTTTGAAGTCTCGTCGTTGTCTCAAGCTCTGCGTTACACTCAGCACATTGTACGTTCGTCCGTCAAGGAGCAGGCAGAACATATGCGGGCAGACGGAGTTGTTGGAATGGACCTGAAAACAGGATCTGCTCCGATAGGCGATGAATCGACAAGAGCAGTGTATTTTACTTCGAGCGTCTACGCAACGGCCATAAAACGAGCACCATCTCCCCAAGATGCAAAGCCGGTGGACATTTCTTTGGACCTTGCTACCTGATGTCTACCGTGGTTTCGGACTTGACCCCAGAAACCCTTATTTTTTTCAAACATTCAAATAACTATGCGAACCAACAAGATTGCCCACTAATCAGTAAGGACAGGAACTAAACATGGAATACGACCCGAAGTCAACCGAGGGACTTCCACAGGACGCCAAGGGCAGGCTGGCTCAAAACAAGGGTGGCCTATTCACTAGCGATCTTTCAGTGAACGAATTCTTGCTGGTCAAACAGGCAGGATTTGATCCATTGGGGATGGTGGTAGGGTCTTCAATCTACCATATTGGATACCAAGCCATGAGATGGAAGCAGTCTCAGGAGATGGAAGTTCTGACCCAAGCAATGTACTCCGCTCGAGACCTTGCGATGACCAGAATGGAAGAAGAGGCCGATGTTCTCGGTGCCGACGGAATCGTGGGTGTCAGGCTCCAGGTTGGCAGGTACGACTGGGGAGCGGATTTAGCGGAGTTCATAGCAATCGGGACGGCTGTACGGCATCGCGAAGGTGTATTGCACCGGGCCCCTAACGGACGACCTTTTACGAGCGATCTCTCGGGTCAAGATTTCTGGACAATTCTTCGCGCTGGGTATCGTCCGTTAGGTTTGGTGATGGGTAATTGCGTCTACCACGTAGCTCATCAAGGCATGCGCCAGAGTTTCGGTAATGCATTTCAGAACGTGGAGATGGTTAACTTCACTCAGGCTCTCTATGAAGCTAGAGAGTTGGCTATGGCCCGCATGCAACATGAGGCCGAACTTCTCAAATCCGAAGGCATTGTCGGTGTACAACTAAATGAGAAGAGTCACGGATGGGGCTCTCATGTGATCGAATTCTTCGCCATCGGGACGGCTGTAACCCCGATCTCAGAGAATCACACGATCGATACTCCTTCATTGATTATGAACATGAATGTCTAGGCTGATTCCTCTGTTCAGCCGATTCGGAGTTCAAAAAAACGAGCAGTTTCGAGTGGATTAGGACGATACTGGTCTATCTCTACAAATCCAAGCGATTCGTACAATGCAATGGCTTGGGTCATTTCTGTGACGGTATCCAATCTAACTGCGAAATACCCAAGCTTTTTAGCCGCGTCTATCGCAACCTGGCATAGTAATCGCGCTATACCTGAACCGCGAAACTCCGGAGCAACATACATTCGCTTCAGCTCAGCTATTCCTGGTGATAGGTATCGGATGCCTATGCATCCGACTGGACCTGCCTCACTGGTGGCCAAAAATGCCGCACCACCGACGGAGCGCGAATATTCTCTTGAAGGACTTCGGAGCTCCTCTTCGGTGTCTTGGAAGTCGATGACAAATGGAAGCTGGCCGAAATACTCCTTCACGAGCTGGACAAACTGTGCTAATCCAGTGTCGTCAATGACTTCTTCAATAACTATGTCAACGCCTTTCACGCTAAGAGCCTATTTCGACCTCTAAGTCAATAAGCACTTTTTTACCCGGAGAACAG
>JAJZCF010000154.1:2690-4511 GCA_021846265.1 Actinomycetes bacterium
CTTGCAACTTGCGGAGATCTCGATAGTATGGTTGGCCAGAATCGCCAGAGCGCTAAGGCGCCTGAGATTGATCCGCCTTCCTTATGTGAAGAATTAAAGTGGCCGGATACCATTGCCGGAGCTGTCGGATCGCAGATGCCGCATCGATTTGAGATGCGCGTGCCCAAGGACTCTTCTTTCAACAAACGCGAAGCTAGCGGCAATCATGCAAAGCTAGCGGTATGGATGCGTTTTGCTGATGACCGGCCGATAGACGCTGACTCAGTTCCGCTTTTTTTGGATTCTGCACCGCCCGCAATCATGGCGGTAATCCAGGCGGGTTGGATTCCGACGATTGACTTGACAATCCACCTAAGAAGGGTTCCAATAGGCAACTGGGTGCTCGGCATATTCTCAACTAACACGCTGATCAATGGACTGCTAGAAGAAGACGGCACTCTGTGGGACGAAGATTTTAATCTCATAGCTACTTCTCGCCAGCAGGCGATGCTCCTCAGCTTGAATAAGCGTGGTTGAGCCTGTAAAAAGGGAGGCATTTTACATTAGCGTTAGGTGTGGGCTTAGTTCTTGAGACTGGGTATGAGTAGCCAAATCGAGTTTCATGGCCAACCCACAATTTGCCGGTGGACCTCTCTGGAAGTCCACCGCTGAAAAGGCGGAGAGGCTCTATTTCTAGAGGTCATTCCAAAAGCTGGTTAAGTGCAGGCGATTTTGCCTCACTTGAGTTGGCCCAAGAATCCCTGCGTTGTCGTTAATTAAGCTAGGTGCAGTCATCGTCGACAATTGCGCAGAATCGAATGGTTCGATATCCGCTGCATCCGGGTATGGTCCAGTAAATTGTTCAGTACAAAGCCGAGATTTATTAGATATTTTTCAACCGGGGAGCCATGAAAAGATGTCGGACATAACCGAAGTTGGACTTGAGATTGCACGGTTGACGGCTTTAGATCTTTTGGAGGCCTACGCATCGAAGAAGCTATCGCCGGTCGAAGTAATAGAGTCGCTTCTATTGCGAATCGACCGATTAGACCGATCCAATTTCAAACTTAACTCGCTCATCACTGTATCAGAGCGGGCGCTCGAAGAAGCCAAGAGAGCAGAAAGCGATATCCACAAAGGGGCCAGCACTCAAAGATGTCTTGGGTTGCCGATTGTAGTAAAAGACAACATTGATACAAAGGATATGAGAACTACTGCTGGATCACTAGCCCTGGCAAATTCACCCTTTCCGAAGTCCGACGCTACGGTTGTGCGGAAGCTTCGAGAAGAAGGTGCGATAATCATAGGCAAGTCGAACCTATCCGAGTGGTCCAATTTTCGAGGAGTTAGCAGCAGTAGTGGGTGGAGCGGCTTAGGGGGCCAATCTCGGAACCCGTATGCCTTGGACCGAAGCCCCGGTGGATCGTCGTCTGGGTCTGCGGCCGCCGTGGCTGCCATGTTTGCTCCAGTTGCTCTTGGGAGTGAGACTGACGGATCAATTCACTGTCCTGCATCGTTATGTGGCGTGGCGGGCTTCAAGCCTAGCGTAGGTCGCGTGTCGCGTAGCGGTGTCATCCCGATATCGTTCAACCAAGATACAGTTGGTCCTTTGGCTCGATCAGCGGAAGATTTGGCTTTCATACTCGCAATCATCGAGGGTAGAGACCCAAGTGACGAAATGACAGTATCATATTTTGCCTCGGCCAAGCGAAACGAGATTCGAGCTGGCGCTAAACCCAGGCTCGGCATTCCGTCAATTCACATTTCTCAATATTCCTCCTCCACTCTGGCTGTATTTGAAAAAGCAGTTGACGCTCTGAAAGATGGGAGCTTCGAAATTGT
>JAJZCF010000017.1:0-19283 GCA_021846265.1 Actinomycetes bacterium
CGATTTGCCTGCGGTATTTAGCCAACTCGAAGCTGAAGGCGTGAAGGCATTTTCCGACTCGCACGAGCAAATTCTTGCAAACCTCGCACAACAAATCGCCTAACCTACAGCTAGTTTCAGCCAACACAATGGCCCTTGTTCACGAGAAAGCAACCAACCTTTTAACCCCTGCCAGATTTCGAATACTCCCTGATTCGGTCGGACGTTCATAAGCTTCTCCGCTGTTCTTGAAAGTTGTCCTTGTTTGTCAAGCGCGCTACGGGCTGGATTTAAATCACCACCCAGTCAAAGGTCAACCGATGTCACTACGCATTACAAGAAAGAATTATCCAAATGATGAGACGGCTGCCGTTGCCTACAAATAATCTTTGGTGATCATTCATGTGGCTTCCCCTTGCGGGGTTTCTCCTCCCATTTGGCATTAGATTCTCGCCTCATTACGGCTGGCCTATGTTTGCTGGTGGGTCTTACCCTCACTCCTTTGGTGGCGGGTCATCCAACCGTCCGATCCTCGGTCTGTACCGCCATCTGTGACAGTCTGGGTGTCTATTGGGGCGCTGGCTTCAGCGAGAGCAGTACTGGCATTCAACCTCCGGCCAGTAGCGGAGGTTCTTAGCTGCGTTATGGTCTTAGTCCACCACTTCGCCGTTCAGAGCAGATAGAAACTGCTTGGCCATTATGCTGGGCGCCATCAGGCGACAGCCACATTTGTGATGGATTTGGCTGGATTAGCGAACTACCAATTTGCTCTGGGGAAGTTCGCTCCGGATCCTTAGGCCCTGTAGCCGACCATCGGGGCGAAGAACCCAAAGGGTACATCACACACAGTCCGGCAAAACGGTCGGCTTTCCATTGACCGCTTCATCGCCGTTTTATCAAGGTCTTCGATCACGACGTCGGAGTATGTGACAACAGGCCAACTAGTCAGTCCGTGCCACGCATCCTGGGGAATATCCACGACCCTGCGCTTCAAGCTTGGCAGAGTTGGTTTTGCTGCCGCCTGACCTTTTGAGCCGATAATACGCCGGGACATTTGCCTTTCAGCCTCGCTGCTGGGCTAAAAGGGTGCAGGGTTCAAAAACTCGATGATGTTTCCCTCTGTGTCAGAGACAGTCGCCAAGGCCCACAGACCGAGATCGACGCCGGCTCGAACATTAGGCTTTGCAACCGTTCAGGGAGAGAGAGGGTAAGAACGGCGTAGTTGACGGATACGAACAGGCTATTCGACAGGGTCATATTGACGATGGGTGTGCTGGCTTGGGAGATGGGGCGTTCTATAGGGCGAGTGTTCTCTTTTAAGCGTAGGTCTCCAATCACCGGCAAGTGCATCGATCACTCCCAAAGCGCATAGTCCCAGCAGTGAAGCGAAACCTTGTGGTGTCATGGTGCTTGGAACAAAAAGCAGGGAATCCGACCTTATGGCCCTTGCGAATGCCATTCTTTGGCTTCTTCTAGCTGCCAAGCGCTTTTGATGACACCCGTGGTTACACAACGCTCTGTCCTTGGGGATATCTTCGAAAAAGTCCACCAGGATTAGCCCCCCAACCTTATGGGCCGGGACTAACGAGATACCATCACAAAACCAGCAATAGGCAGTGATGCGAGATATTCCTTAAGATTCGGCCTATCCAGTAAGGTGCATATCGTTGGTACAGTACCCTATTGCGCATCACAGGTGTGGATTCAGGCAACAGTTGGCACCCCCCGAATAGCCACATTTTTCAATCTGCTTTACCACGATGCCTGGGCAAAACAGGCTGCATCGGATAGGTTGGTGTGTAATGAGTCAATCACTGATAACCCTACCTACAAGCGAGTTGATGCTTGCGGCGGCCGAGAAGCGCCACTTGATCTCTGGCAACTTAATCACTTATTCTCCAAAGGCATTCTTCCCGCTCACCATGCTCTGCCAAAATCGCTGCGGATACTGCACTTTTGCCAAAGCTCCTATCAAGTCCGAGTCCGCCTATATGGAATTAGACGAAATAATCGCTCTTGCAAAACGATCTGAAGCGCTGGGCGTCAAAGAGGCATTATTCACCCTCGGAGAGAAGCCCGAACTCAGATACGCAGCGGCACGCAATTGGTTGAAAGAGCGAGGCTACGACTCCACTACCAATTATCTCTATGCTGCGGCTGCGGCTATCAACGAAAATACTTCGCTTCTGGTACATACGAATGCCGGCGCAATCGGCACCAGCGAGCTTGAGAAACTGCGTGAGGTGGCGGTGTCTCAGGGAATGATGCTTGAAACCACGAACGACTTCTTGGCCTGCCATAAGTTGGCTCCTGACAAATCGGTAGATCGCCGCTTAGCCACGCTTCGCTCTGCTGGGAAGGCAGGAATTGCGTTCACGACTGGAATATTGATTGGCATTGGCGAAGACGAAGCCGAAAGAATTCGATCGCTAGAAGCCATCTCGGACCTACACCTAGAATTCGGCCATATTCAAGAAGTAATCGTTCAGAATTTTCTTCCCAAACCACGTACCAGCATGGCAGATACCCCTCCGCCTTCGCTTGATACCTACCAAAGGGCAATTGCCTTAGCTAGATTGATTCTCCCAGATGATATTGTCGTGCAAGCTCCGCCAAACCTGAGCGAAGACGTAACGACTCTATTAGACGCTGGCGTATCCGACTTTGGCGGTATCTCGCCCATAACGATCGACCATGTAAATCCAGAGCGTCCTTGGCCCCACATCGAAATCCTGACCAAGGAACTCGAGTCGAACGCCTTCACTCTTGCGCCCAGACTTGCAATTCAGCCGAGATTTTCAATGGATCCAAAGCGTTGGCTCGATCCCAGCCTTCGTCATCGAGTGCTGGCCGCGGCGGAATCTTCCGGGTTGGCGAGGGAAGATGAGTGGGTTTCGGGTGGCGCTATAAATCCACCTACGATAAGGTCGAAAGGCACTTCGGTAGTCAAAGGCGCTGTCAGTGAAGTCTTGGATGGAATTGGCTCCGGGCAGCGTCTCGGTTCCGATGAAATCTTGACACTCTTTTCCGCTCGAGGTTCAGAGATCGATCTAGTTTGTGAAGCAGCGGACCAAATGAGACGGCAAGTCAGCGGTGACGCTATCACTTTTGTCAATAATCGAAATATTAACTACACAAATATCTGTACCTTCAAGTGTCGCTTCTGTGCTTTTTCGAAGGGGCCGCTTTCACTGAACCTACGAGGCAACCCATATCTATTAGGCCATGAGGAAGTGCAGCAAAAGGTCTTGGAAGCCGAAGCCCACGGGGCAACGGAGGTATGCCTACAGGGTGGTATACATCCAAGCTTTGATGCAGAATACTACTTGAGCTTGATCAAATCCATCAGATCCGTTTCTCCGTCTATCCATATTCATGCGTTCTCGGCACTTGAGGTCTACCAGGGAGCCACCAGAGCAGGGCTAACACTTAGAAATTACCTAACCCTGCTCAAGGAGGCTGGACTGAGAACTTTGCCGGGTACGGCCGCTGAAATACTCGACGACGAAATAAGGTCCGTTCTATGCCCAGATAAGATTGACACCGACACTTGGCTGGAGATCCATCGAACCGCCCACGAAGTAGGACTCAACTCTAACGTAACCATAATGTTTGGATCTGTAGAAGAACCGCGCCATTGGGTCAAGCACATAGTTGCGACGAGAAATCTCCAGTTGGAAACGTCGGGCTTCACCGAGTTCGTACCGCTTCCATTCGTTCACATGGGTTCTCCCATCTACCTCCAAGGACTTTCGAGAAAGGGACCGACTTTTCGGGAGACACTACTCATGCACGCCGTAGGGAGGCTCTCCTACAACGGCGCAATAGATAATATCCAGGCAAGCTGGGTAAAGATGGGACCGAAGGGGACCGATATCCTGTTGCGTTCCGGTTGCAACGACCTTGGGGGAACCTTGATGGACGAAAACATTTCGCACGCCGCAGGATCAGAGCACGGACGATCATTAGAAGTTGGAGATTTTATAGAAATTGCTCGGAGAGCGAATCGCCCACTCAAACAAAGAAACACCTTGTACGGAATAGTCGATCATAAGCCCCAAGAAACCCGAACCTGTGACCAGTAGATCACAATCGCCATTCGGGGGTCAGCAGCAAAGTTTTGAAAAGACTCGTCAGCAGATTTCCGACCTACTCGAAACTTTGGGCGCGGACACTTCAAACCGCGACATCATAATAAGGCTCATCAGCGAGGTCATTACGATCGCTGGATCCAAAAAGGATCGACTTGATCTCAAGATCATGAATTCTGCGCTTGCCGAGCTCAATCACGCCTTCGACCTGTTCGCCCCGTTCAGAAAGATCAGAAAGCTAACCATCTTTGGATCTGCGAGGACCACTCCTGATGAAGTTTCCTATCAAATGGCCAAGGAACTCGCGGGCCTAGTTGCCGCCGAAAACTGGATGATAGTTACTGGAGGAGGACCTGGGATCATGGCGGCGGGAATTTCCGGTGCCGGTGCCCACAAAGCATTTGGAATCAACATAAGTCTCCCATTCGAAAAGCCGTTTCTTGAACCTGGCGGCGGAGTCAAGCTACTGGAAATGAAGTACTTCTTCACTAGGAAACTTATGTTGATGAAGGAGTCTGACGCCTTTGCATCTCTGCCTGGAGGTTTTGGCACCTTAGACGAGACCTTCGAGCTACTCACGCTGATGCAAACTGGCAAGGCCCAGCTTGCGCCGCTTGTTCTGGTCGAGCCAGAAGGTATGGGGTATTGGGAAGCTCTAGAGCACTTCCTTCAATCGCAAGCTTCCGCACGGGGCCTTATCTCTGAGGAGGACCTGAAGCTATACCGAATCTGCCACTCCGTGGAAGAGGCCAAGGAGGAAATAGTTCAGTTCTACTCAAACTACCATTCATTGAGGTGGATCGGAGATGATCTAATCTTGCGGCTCCTTCGGCCTCCGGACGAAGCGATGATCAATTTGATAAATGACCGTTTTAGCTCCCTGTGTTCAACCGGAAAGATTGAAGCTACGAATACTCACCAAGTTGAGATCTCTGATGGCGACAACGTCGACCTTTTCCGACTCCATTTCAAGTTCAATAGGCGGTCATACGCTGGTCTTCGGTCCTTGATTGACTTTGTTAATCTCTTCGGACTAAAGGAAGACGCTTAAAATACCGAAAAATATTATGTGGAATCTTGTTCGGCATGTGGTCTACCGCTTCCAAACTCTTCTCAGGTTTGTCCGTTTTGCGGGCTGTCGCCTGATGGATCTGGGAGCTATCAGCTAATCGGCGACAAGGATGGCTTCCATTGGTTAGCTGGCGAAACTGAAGTTGCAATAGCCGTGCCCCTCGATGACGTCTGGCAGATTAGGCATGCGTCAACCCATACATCACAGTTTTACCTGATCTCCCACCACCTTGAAGGCAAGGTCTCGACCGCTTTGCTAAACCGGGCACTTCAGCCTTCCACAACCATGGTATTCAACCTTCCGACTTCTAAGCAGGCGCCGATCTTTGCCAGAATTCAAACGACAGACGGGCGATCCAGAATGGCAATGAAGGTCGATGGTCCGACTGGTCTCCACCTAATCGACTCTTCCGGCGATGTTGTGCTGATTGGATCGGCAAAGAATGGACCTATAGGTTCTGGCCTAGACGTACTCATAGTTAAGCCCATTCAGACTCTTATGCCATATGGAATATTTGGCGTACTTTTAGCCATGATCCTCGCTCTAACCTCCTTAGATGAGAGTGGAAGCCTTCCAAGTATCGAGACTTTGTCGAAACCAAACTGACCTACCGCTTCTCACACCTCCAAAACCTGAGTTATCCTTGGTGGATCGGCACCGCTCGCAATAAGACGACAGGGGGTCCAAGTGAGAGAGACAATATTCACAGTACCCATCGACAAGACCGGCTGGAAGGTTCAGGACGGTTCTGGCGCCGTCCAATTTAGCTGGAACTATGACTCTTCGAGAGAACAACTCCTCAATCTATACGAAAAAGGCAAGCGTCGCCAGTGGGATGCCAAAATCAGAATTGACTGGGATCTTGAAATTGACCATTCCAACCCGCTAGGGAGTTCCGATGAAATGATTCCTCTTTTCGGCTCCCCTACCTGGACAAAGCTCTCCCAAAAAAACAAGATTGAACTACGGAGACATATTGTCGCCTGGCAATTTTCGCAATTTCTCCACGGCGAGCAGGGCGCTTTAATCTGTGCGTCAAAGATTGTCCAAACAGTACCTGAGCTAGATGCGAAATATTACGCTGCAACTCAAGTCTTTGACGAAGCAAGACATATGGAGGTGTACTCTACCTACCTCGACAAACTTGGACTTGCATATCCGATCAATCCCAACCTCAAGTCCCTCCTCGAAGATGTCCTGACGGATTCAAGGTGGGACATGACGTATCTAGGAATGCAAGTTCTCATCGAAGGCTTGGCTCTAGCGGCCTTCGGGTTGATTAGGAACTTCACGACCAATGAGCTCGGACGCACTATTACCGCCTACGTCATGCAAGATGAGGCTCGCCACGTCACATTTGGCAGAAATGCCTTGAAGGACTTCTACCCGCAGCTTAGTTCGGCAGAACGCCAAGAAAGAGAGGAATTTGCGGCCGAAGCCTGTTTAAGCATGCGGGATCGCTTCCTTTCCGAAGAGGTTTGGGCAACTCTCGGCTATGACGTAAGCGAGTGCGTCAACTGGATGAAGAATTCCCCAGGGCAAATCCAATTCAGATCGTTCCTGTTTATGCGGATAGTACCCATACTGAGGGACATTGGTCTTTGGGGGCCGACGATCAGAGAGTCATTCGAGAAAATGGGTATTATCGGTTTCGCAGACACAGACGTGGACGAGATGATGAAAGACGACGAAGCGCAGGCCAACGCCTTCGACAAAAGACGAGTCAACCAAGTTCGAGAAACCATTGCAGCAGCCGAATCTGACTCCCCTGGTCTGGATCTAACTTGATTTCGACAGGCCAACTTGTCATCGATCTTACGACGGTGGACTCAACCTGTATCCTGCGCCTCTAATAGTTTGTAGTAGCGGCGCAAGCCCAGGAAAGTTAATCTTTTTCCTCAAATAACCAACATATACGTCCACGACATTAGATCCCGGGTCGAAGCTGTACTCCCAGACATGGCTAAGTATTTGAGTCCTGGACAAAACCTGATACGGGTTACGTAGAAATAACTCTAAAAGCGCCCACTCACGAGGAGAAAGATCAATACGCCTTCCGGCACGCCACGCAACCTTGGTTATTAGGTCAAGGCTGAGGTCTCCAGAAACCAACGTTGTGCTAGCTGACTGTTCCGATGTCCGAAGTGCCGCCCTGATCCGTGCCAAAAGCTCCGCAAAATGAAAGGGCTTAGTCACGTAGTCAGTCGCGCCCGCATCAAGACCTTTGACCTTTTCGCTCACCTCATCCCTTGCTGTAAGGATTATCACCGGGGTAGCAACTCCCTTGTCCCTCCAGAAGCGAAGTAACTCCAACCCGTTCACCGAGGGCAACGAAAGATCGAGCAGGATTAAATCTAGCTCTTCTTCAATTAGGGGCAAAAAGTCCCTTGCGTGGCTGCCGTCTCCTATAACCGTAGTGACGTATCCTTCTGCCTTGAGGCCTTTAGAGAGGAACGAAGCTATACGCTCATCATCTTCTACCACCGCTATGTGCACTTCTGACCCTCCTTTCCATATTCGAACTTTCCATATTTGAACTTTCAATTTCGGGAACTCTATATTCTCCCGAAGAATCAAATTGAGAAGAGTCTTCGTAGTTGATCGGAATGACCAAAGTGAATTTTGATCCGACTCCGAGGTTGCTTTCAAGCTCGACCACGCCGTGATGCGCCTCGACAATTGCTTTAACTATCGCAAGACCGAGGCCCGTCCCCCTGCCGTCTGAAGAGTCTCCTCTCTCGAAGCGCTGGAATATGCGCTCCTGCAACTCCAATGGAATACCCGTTCCCTCATCTTGAACTGATATCGCAAGTCGGCCACCTTTGACATTGTTGCGAATGTTGGCATTAAGCTCAATCTTCGTTCCGACTTTTGATGCTTTAACTGCATTTTCAAGAAGATTCAGCACCGCTCCCCGAAGCTTTGGTCCATCGGCAAGTACCACCAAATCAGGAATTTCGCCCAAAGTCCAATTCCGCTCTCCCAACATCTGCGCAGACCCAAAAAGGTCATACAAAAAAGTCCTTAAATCAACCGGTTCAACATTTAAAAAACCACCGGAAGTTGAGCGTTCCAGCAGGAGAAGCTTGTCGATCATCGAACTCATGTAGTCGATCTCCTCGAGAAGAACCGCCGCCGTAGTGATAACTTCTTCTGGTTCATCCTTTGAAATCTGCAAAAGCTCAAGGTTCCCACGCATCACCGTAAGCGGGGTTCGCAGCTGGTGAGATACGTCCGCCAAAAGTCTCTGCTGGGCCTTCAGAATATCTGAAATCCTCGCAATCATCTGATTGAAAGCAACAACAAGGCCACCAACTTCATCTTGCTCGCCAGCATCTAAAAGTCGGGTATCCAAGTCACCCTGGTAAATCTCCACAGCCGCCTCTGTAATGGCTCCGACTGCTTTCATAACGCGCCGCAATAGGTAGTAACTAGACAGCACGGAAAAGACAAGAGCGACGAGAGCTTCGAACCCAGACAGAAGAGCCACTTGCCTTTTCTGGCTATAGAGGCTCGATAATGACGACTCCGCAATCAAAAGTCCAACAGGCCTCGAATTCTGCATAATTGGCGAACCAAGAATAAGAATCGGACCCCTTGTCCCATAGGAAGTGGAGTAAAAAGTTGTCCGAACAGGAGGGTGGCTTAGCATGGAACTTACGATCGGTACGCTCACCAACCAAGACGCACCGGTAGAAGCAAGGGTGGTTTGGTTAGCTAGCGCGATAATTATTCGATGCTGAGAAAGAGACCCGTGACTCCGCAGATAGTACTCAGAAAAGTTAAACAGCGATTGTCCTGGTGTTCGGACAGAGGCTGCAGTGGAAAACTCAGGCACCTCGCCACCCAAGTCCGACCGAGCTAGCCCCATATAGTGCTGAGAGAAGTTATTGACCACCTGGTATACCGACAGCCCCAAAACAACGGATGTGACTGCTCCATAGAGTGTTACCAGGCGACCCGCGGTACCCAAAGCTCTCCCAGCAAATGCTCGCCTTGCAAATCGAACGAGGAGCTTATCCCGCACGCCTTGATCTGTGTGGATTGCCGCCAACTCAACCATCGCCGGAATTAGCTGACGCTTGAGCATCTCCTACAGACGCATCAGAACTAGGTTTTAATTGGACCTGGGTTGAAACTTGACTCGGTTCGCTTGAAGAGCTTTGCCTTGTCTGCGCCAGTGTATTGGGGCTATCTCCTTGGGAAGCCTGTGCCGGAGTCGAGTTCGCACCTGCCCCTTCGCCGGAGGAAGATTGTGCTTGAGAGGGGGGGGTTTGGCCAACCGAACTTTCATTGGGTTCCACAACCCCGACATTGGGGATCCGATCCACGGGAGAGGAAGGAGCAATCTGAAGCACCCTTGACGAAGCACTTGAAATGGCAGTTTCCTTCTGCTCGGCTGGGGCATTTGATTCAGCAGAGCTAGGCTTCGTCGAGTCTTTTGACTCAATCAACCCAGCAGAGCTAGGCTTGGCCGCTCCACCCGTTGGACCCGTAGTCACTATGGCGGCATTTGGAACGTCTGTGGTGCCCATAAAAGAGGCGAGGCCAACATTGAAGCCCGCTCCAACTCCAACTGAAATTACCGCCATAACAAGACCAAAGCCGATACTGCTAATCCCCACGTGTCCATACGGCACAGGAAAACTCCATTTTCGACCCATTTTGATCCTACCAAAAGAACGCAAACGACACCGCTTAGTACCAAAAAGACACAATTAATCGACCTAGCCATTGTGGCCCAGTTGACTTAGAATCTCATGAACCACCCATGATGAAATTCTTATGTCTCAATGCACTGAATAACATGTCCATTACGAAACCCTGACCAGCATTTTTCCTAAATTCTGACCTTTCATAAGTCCAACTAGCGCTTCTGGTGCAGATTCAAGGCCTTCAACTACGGTCTGATCTAAGGATATCTTGCCATCTTTTACCCAACTCTTCATATCACTGATACATTGACCCATTTCGGAAAAATGGTCACTCACGATGAAGCCCTGGAGCTTTAAACGCCTTTGCACCGCCAGAAACAGATTTTTTGGACCTGGCTCGGGCTGCGAAGCGTTATAAAGAGAAATTGCCCCGCACATGACAATCCGACCAAAATCGGCCATGTTCCACAGCGCAGCCTCTAAATGGTCTCCACCTACGTTGTCAAAATAGACGTTGATCCCCTCTGGGGCAGCAGCTGCCAAGGTCTCACGTAATGCGCCAGACCGATAGTCGAGTCCTACGTCGAACCCGAGTTCGGCTAGCCTGCGTACCTTGTCTGGCCCACCGGCGCTTCCGATTGTCCGACAGCCCTTAATCTGAGCAATCTGTCCAACTATAGAGCCCACCGCACCTGCTGCAGCAGAAACGTATACGACATCCCCCTCTTTGATATTTCCGACGTTTAGCAGTCCGTGGTATGCGGTCATTCCGGGCATTCCCAAAACACCCAAATAGTACTCCGGTGGAGTCGAGTCGTCCTCAATTCTCATCACAGATTTAGCTGAGACTGCATCAAACTCTCGCCACCCGAAGGATCCAGTTACCACCGCTCCCACCGGCAGAGAATCGAGGGTAGTTTCAACGACAGTCCCTACTGCCCCGCCAGCTAGCGGAGAATCGAGAGCAAAAGGCGGAACATAGCTCTTCTGGTCGTTCATCCTTCCGCGCATGTAAGGATCAACGGACAACCAATCGACTCTTACAAGTACTTCGCCTTGAGCAATCTTTGGAATCTCCACCTCTCTTATTCCAAAATCGCTATCCTTGGGCCACCCAACAGGCCTAGCCGCCAGTACAACCTCACGCATCTCTGCCCCCAGCATAAAGATCAAAAACCGATCAACTACAAACTACTCCATTGAGTGCCGCTTGACCTAGCAGCGAAGGAGTAGCAGATTTGATTAGTCATTTTCGAGACCCTATAAGGCAAGTTCGCATCTCACGAGATCCAAAAGGTCCTTGCCTATCCTTGCGGGACTCGGCTTCCAATTTGGGTCAGCTGCCTTTGTAACTCCGGAAAAAACCAAATAAAATGGCAAGCCAACATTTCCTGCAAAAACACCATCCGTGCTGTGACGGTCACCAACCATAACAGAGCCAGGACCCACACGCTCCCTAACCAATTTGGCAATAGGCTCGTGGGGCTTTCCTGCCACCGTCGGCTCGCAACTCGATGCATATGCGATCGACCTCACTATCGCTCCGGCTCCGGGAACTAATCCGTATGGAGTTGGATAGGTGGGGTCCTCATTAGTCGCCAGAAATCGAGCACCATCGAGAATAGCTTTTAGAGCAACCGACATCATCTCGTAATTAAACTCCTTTGACCAGCCCACTGCCACCACATCCGCCTGGTGATCTTCCACTATCACTCCACCTGAGGATCTAATAGCTTCTTTCAGACCGTCACCACCAATGACGTATACCCGCTCCCCGGGTACTATCAGTGAGGCGCAAGCTATCGAGGATGAAATAAGTTCGTCGGTTGAAACATCAATGCCAAATCGAGACAGCTTATCCAAGTACTCAATTACCGTAGGACGAGAATTGTTTGTGACCAGAAGCACACCTCTGCCGTTATCCCTGAGGATTGAAATTGCTTCCCTTGATCCTGGTATCGCCTCATCTCCGAGCCAAATGACTCCGTCCAAGTCGAGGACCCAGGTGGAATTCTCATTCACAAATTCTTCCTTTCTTGGCAAAATTGCACCTTCGAGACAAAAAGTGCACATCTTTGCTCTTCAAGCCACTATTCATGGAAGGATGCACCGTCTGCTCCCATTCGCCTCGTATAGATATGACCCCTTCGAAGCAAGCCCTTCGACGATCGAGAAGCCACCAATCGAACCGCTTCTTGATCAGATAACGCTAGACGATGAAGCAGGTCTTTATATCTACCAAACGGTCCAAACCACCCAAAGCGGCGAGCACAAGAGGATGAGGGGGGTAGTCGGCATACTGGAACTCACCGGACCAGGCTCTGTGTCTCCGGAATCATCACAATCGCAGACTCTGCCCGTCTCTTTACCCGTCAAAGGGTGGCCCGAGGTAACACTCTTACCCCACGAGAACACAACCTCGGCTTATCGCTCCGACCGAATTCCAAGCAAGCGACCCAAGAATCCAGTATGGCTGCTGGACAAGACACAAGCCATCTCCCAGCTAATTAGCATTTCGGAGGGAGATCTGGTGTCAAGGGTTACCGACTCTCACGGAGTGCATCACAGGGTCTGGCTCCTGAGACAACCCGCCTTGCTAAGAGAGTTCCAAGAGGCAGCGAGATCATTAACTTTAATAGTGGCAGACGGTCACCATCGTCTAAGAGCCGCCGGTTCGCCGGGAGCGCATATTGGATCGCGGCTTATGTGCATGATTACACCGTCTTTTGAAGAGGGTCCCACCCTAGCAACTTGGGCTCGAAGCTATCGACCTTCTGAGCCTCGCCCAAACTTCGAAACCGAACTTCGCTCTAAATTCGGTCTTGCCCTAGTAGAAGATACCAGCCAAGCTGAGACGATGAGAACCCATCGGCCACTGGTCAGAATAGGACAGAACCTTTACACTCCGGGCGGCATCTTTTCGAAGAAGTTATTAGATCCAGAACTGACAGACGCTGAACTGTTTGAAGGCGAGATCCCGTTCCCGTTTGAACCCACTAGTTTTCGCTCCGATGAGGACTTCTTTGGACTGAACCCAGCAAAGCATGCAAAGGATGAGATATTTGAACTCCTTCCACGCCCGATCAGCATCGAAACAGTCATTTCAAGAAGTTTAGCTCAGCGACTTCTGCCCGCCAAAACAACCCGCTTCTACCCCAAAGCCCTCCCCGGCCTGCTGCTTGGGGAAACTATCGGCTAGCTAAAAATCAGAGTCTAGGCCTTTAGGCGACAGTAATTGACTGGTCCAAATACACATCTTGTATCGCATTCAGCAGCTCTATACCGTCACTCATTGGACGCTGAAAAGCCTTGCGACCAACAATAAGGCCCATTCCGCCGGCCCTCTTGTTAACTACGGCGGTAGTAACTGCATCTTGCAAATCCGAAGCACCTTTGGACTCGCCGCCGGAATTGATCAGGCCAATTCTCCCAGCATATGAATTGAGCACCTGCCACCTAGTCAGGTCAATGGGGTGATCGGAGGTCAACTTCTCATACACCAAGGGATCAGTTTTCGAATAAGCCATCTTGACGAATCCCCCATTTGTAGTCGGGAGCTTCTGTTTGACAATATCCGCCTGAACGGTAGCTCCTAGGTGATTTGCCTGGCCCGTCAGGTCGGCAGAGGTATGAAGATCTTCTTCAGCGGTCTTAAACGCAGGGTTTCTCAGGTAACACCAAAGAACGGTAAACATGCCCAACCTGTGTGCTTCGGCAAATGCTTGGGACACTTCGACTATCTGCCTCGTGCTCTCTTCGGATCCAAAATAGATCGTCGCTCCAACACCTACAGCACCAAGATCAGCGGCTTGTCGAACTGCGGCAAACATGACCTGGTCAAAGCGATTCGGAAAAGTCAAAAGTTCGTTGTGATTAATTTTGACGATAAAAGGGATCTTGTGTGCATATCGTCTAGCAACGATGCCTAATCCCCCTAAAGTCGTCGCTACAGCGGAGCATCCGCCGCTTATGGCCAGTTCGCAAATCTCCTTTGGATCAAAATATATTGGGTTCTTGGCGAACGAAGCTCCTGCGGAATGCTCGATTCCCTGGTCAACAGGCAAAATCGAAATATAACCCGTACCTCCAAGTCTCCCGTGGTTGAAGACCGACTGCAGGTTCCGCAGTACCCCTACCGGCCGATCTGAATCGACAAAAACACGATCTATAAAGTCACTGCCGGGCAAGGTAAGAGAATCCGATCTCACGCCCTGACACTTATGCGAAAGGTAGTACTCAGCCCCATCACCTAGAACTGCGGCGATATCCCTAGTCATCAAAAACCTCCAGCCGATTACTGTAACCGACCTAGCCTATCAAACGCCACCGCAAGACCGAAAGTTGGACCAAGTATCGATCAAAAGTTAATCGTAACTGAATTTCTGCTATGCGGATAGAACCGATGTGCAATTCGGACATCTGGTAGCGGCGACAGCAATATCTGTAATGCAAAATGGACAGCTCTTCGTATTCGGTTCCGGAGCTGGAAGCGCCTTTTTGGCAGCCGCTCGAGCGGATAGCGCATTTATCGGCTTGACGATCAGAAAAAACACAACTAACGCAATAATTACAAAGCTAATAACAGTGTTCAAAAATGTTCCATACAGAAAAATGCTTTTGTTGACCGTTGCGGACAGCTTGCTAAAGTCAAATCCGCCAGCAATACCGATTAACGGAGTTATAAGATCCTTCACAAGCGCCTGAACCACGCCGTTGAACGCAGTTCCAATTATTACGCCGACCGCTAGATCGACTACGTTTCCCCTTAAGACAAAATCCTTAAACTCTTTCACAACGCTCATTGGCGAAGTGTACTTTATTCCAGGCCAAAATTCCACGATTTCGAACTCATCGTCGCCTTACAAGGACTCATCCCAGTTAGATAGGGTTAAACCAACCCGAATCTATTCTCATACCGGGTCGTTTGACCCCAGCAAGCAAAATCGATATCGCCAGCACCAAAGCCCCACCGATGATGTCTAGAAAAAAATGATTGGCGGTTACGATGACCACGAAGATCGTAATAAATGGGTCGGCGAGCAGTAGGTACCGAAGGAACTTCGACCTGACCACTTTGTACCCTCCCAGTGCGCACCAAGCGGCCCATGCAAAGTGCAGACTAGGCATCGCTGCATATGGATTGCCCGCCTCCTTCATGAGGACCGCGTCTAGCCTCCCAGCCCCTCCGTACTTTAATTGGGTATCGATGAAGTGGTAAGAAGCAGGGAGCAGTCTCGGCGGCATTACTGGGAAGACAATGAATATGACGAAGGATATTGCCGTCATCCACGCAAATACATTTCGGTATCGCAAAAATCGTGACGCATCACGTCGATAAAGCAGAACCAGAATCACCACTGGCAAAATAAAATGGATAGTTACGTAGAAAAAGTTCGATAGCTTGATTAACCAGAGGTACCGCAGGAAGTAGTGCTGAATCTTCTGCTCGAAAAAGAAGTGCAACCGCTTTTCCAACGATACTTCCCACAGGGCGTTTCGCCTGGCACTTGAAGTTGATCCAGATGCGAGCTGAGATGTGTATTCATATCCAAAGTAAAACACAAGGGCAATAGCGAGCTGATTCCAAAATCTGACGGGTCTGCCGTCTGCGTATCTTACAGGAGCCCATTTTGACACTACTTATTCAATCCCACTCGGACATAACCGCGTGACCAGAGCGGTCGCACGCGTACAACATAGCGAGATCATGAGCTTACTCGACCAGAAATTTTCGGGTACAACTAGTCCTACGATCCTAAGCCACTGAAGCTCACTACTCTGATGCCATTGGAGTGCTCCTAAAAAGCTTCCACAGAGTTAGGTCGTATACCACCTTTATTGCACCCGCAGCCAAAAGAGGAGCGGACAGTATCGACTCCGCAAGAATTCCCGTCACCAGTGGTCCAAAGGGTCGTCCAATGTACCTCGCCGAAGCTGTGTAACTTGCCGCCGCAGTCCTCTCCTGTTGAGTGACGATCAGCATCAGATAGGCCTGACGCGTTGGAACATCCATCTGAGAAAGAGAAGATCGAATGATTAAGATCACGGCAGCCCAGCCGAGATTCGGCGATAAAGGTAGCGCCATAAGGATAAAGTTTGATGGCAGGTGAGTAAATACAATCGTGCGTAATAAGCCAAACTTTTCAGCTGCTCTAGCCGCGGCTACATAAGAGATCATCTGAGCAACGCCGATCAGAAAAAAGATAAAACCTATTTCCGCCGCGCCTGCGCCATAACGGCGAGCGAGCCAGTAGGACAAAAACACCTGGGCAATCATTCCTCCTGACATCGAGTCCACGGAATAAAGGGCTGACAACTTTCTGACAATCTTTTTGGACTGGCCCAATCCGTTTGCAGATGAACCCGGTGAGTCACCGATCTTGGCATCGTTGCTTTGGATAGCAGCAAGTCTTGATACCAAAAATAGTGCGATTAGACCCGCTGGGACATAAATAAGAAACAATAAGCTCGCCCTTGCAGGCATACCCTCAAAGATGCGAGATACCGCTATTCCACCAAAAAAAGCTCCGAGAGCGCCGGAAGCTGCCGCAACCGCATTTATCGTACCGAATCCACGAATCTTCGATGGACCCTTCAACGCTTCGGCAAGCAATGGCTGTTCAAGAGAGGTAAATGGACCAGATTCCATGGTCTCAGGAGACAGGACTCCGCTCAGACCTAGCAATGCAACTGACCACCAGTCATGCAAAAGTGAAAGTGGAATACCGACAAGCACGAAGGCTACCCAAAGCAACCTATAACTTCTAAGTTTGCCCCAGCCATTGCCAAATCGTCCGACTAGCTGGAGAACTATAAGCGAGCCGACTTGAAAGGAGGCAAGCACTATTCCAACTCTCAATGAATCAAGGTGTTCGGACTTGAATTCAAATCCCAACACCACTATTCCTAATCCATAACAGAAAGTCCGTAGTGCCCTTGAGAGGTAAAGAAATCTAGCTGCTGTGATAACCCGTCCCCCTGGCTCAGTGTCAGCCAGACACTAGCTTACATTAATCCTTGAGCATAAAATTTGACACGGTATAGTAACCGTCTCCCCACACCTACCTTGATCTTCGTGGGCGGCGGCTCCCTTCAAAGCCAGGAATAGAAATAAGAACACCGAAAGAGACCCCCCTACTTGTCGGTTCTAGATTCAGTAGAGTTTGAGACCAGCGCCCTATTCGTCCCCGGGCCTTTTTACACAGGCGACACTTCAGATGGTGAGATGACTCATCGCCGAGAGGAGCCAGTGAAGACCAGTACCAATACTGGCCATAATTGGCCAAACGAGAACGACTTTTGGATTTGTGATAGTAAAGTCCAAGACGAGAACCTTGTGGAAGGTGCATCATGCTGAGAGGACTCGTTATTTTTCGCCCAGATGTTAATCGCCCAAATGTGAAGGCTTGAAATGGAGTTGAGCTCGATCGAAGAAAGAATTAGGTCCAGGAGAAAATACTCCGTCAAATGGACCGAACATCCGCAGGAAATCCTTCCGGCCTGGATAGCCGATATGGACTTTGGAATTCCACCCTTGGTAAAGGAAGGCATAGCCGAAGCTATTGAGCTTTCAGAAATCGGTTATGCCCCCTACAAATTGACATTGGATTATCTAGAGGCTTTTTCTGCTTGGCAGCTTGAACAGCACCATGTCTCTATGGACTCTTCCGATATGATCCCACTTACCGATGTCATACAGGGGTTCTATCTCGCAATTGACACACTTTGCGCCAAGGACGCCGGAGTTCTCTTTCTAACGCCTAGTTATCCCCCTTTCTTCACGAGTGTGAACGCTACTAAACGTAGACTCGTGACTTCCGAGCTTGTGCTGAGCGACCGTCGCTACCAAATAGACTTCGACGACTTTGCGAACAAGGCGAAGCAGGCTGGCAATGGTGGAGCGATTCTACTTTGTAACCCGCATAATCCAACTGGACGAGTATTTGATAGAGAAGAACTTTCACTAATAGCTCAAATTGCCCTATCCAATAAGCTGTGGATCATATCCGACGAAATTCATGCCGATCTCTGCTATGAAGGATCAGTCCATACTCCGATAATGGCGATAGCGCCAGAGGTTGCCAGTCGATGTGTCACCCTGAGCTCGGCGTCTAAAAGTTTCAATCTTGCAGGACTTCACACCGCCGTACTCCACGCTGGGTCTCCCGAGATTCTTGCTCGTCTCAACTCCATACCAGCAGGATTACGGGGATCGCCTGGCTCTCTTGGTCTCCTAGCTGGGAAAATTGCATTCGGCGCTAGCGCAGCGTGGCTCAAAGAGACGGTGCTAAAGCTTGATTCCAATCGCAAGTTGCTCTTTGCTTCGTTGGAACCTTACAAAAATCAGGTCAAGTCAGTGATTCCAGAAGCCACCTATCTAGCGTGGCTTGACTTCTCCCAGAGCCAACTGAAACCTACCGCCCAGCACTATCTACTGGAAAAGGGCCATATTGCGCTGAATCCCGGCGAAACGTTCTTCGAGGGCGGAACCGACTTTGCTAGATTAAATTTTGCTACTGAAGCTGAGCTCATTCCGGAAATGATCAAAAGGATTACCTCATGCTTGCCAGCCTGACAGAAAAGCCTTGATGGATCGATCAAAGTATTCCAGCCTCATCAAGTCTTCTTTCTTCCAAGCAATCCACACGGAAACTCCCCCATTTATCGACTTTAAAATCGTGAAAAGTCGGGTTTCCCCGAAAAGAACATGAAAGGGCCATCCACGTGGCCGGAGCAAGATCTACATCTTGTAGCGAATGATCCAATCGCCTCGAAGCAGTACCCAAAGCCGAGCTACTTTTGTAGTCCCGAATTGACGCAAACTGCCGGGATTAGTTGACCGGTTTTACTTCTCTACCCGGTTCGTCTGGCCGAGGAGCGGGACTGTCGATGGATGGCAAATCAGAGTCGTCCGCCGGAAGCGTGCTAGTTGCTCTGTGAAGATCCACTGGGCGGCTGACACTATTTTCCAGGACACCCACAAACTTCGCGCTTTCCGTATAGTTCGTCGAACGTGATCCCGATTTCACGTAATAACGGTATTTCATCTCTCGGATTTCAGCGGCTCAATGGTCTGGGGTTCAACCTGAGCGCATTGATGATTTCGCACTGGATTCGCAGAGCAACGATCCAACCAAGACGAGGAATATTATCTGCCAGGGGGTGGGATAAGGAGATGTTCTTCTCTAAAACAAGGCAAGCAGGTGCCCACCTAGGTTTTTGACAGGGCTAGCGCCGTCGAGCGACGGGTGCCAAAAGGATCAACTTTGATCTCCGACGAAATCGTGTCAACCCGGCGTGGATTTGCAAAAAAGAACTTTCGTTCGGCTGCGGCCATTAGTTACTAGTAGTGAAAGAATGTAGGTTTTCTAAGAGTTTGCCAAGAGCAAACTTTGAAGGCCATATTGCCAGCTAGGTTGTACGCGTAAAGCAGCTTCAATCCGACGCAGTTACTGATGCGAAATTCGCCTTGGGCGCCCCTTTTCT
>JAJZCF010000017.1:19383-25606 GCA_021846265.1 Actinomycetes bacterium
GTAGGTTTTCTAAGAGTTTGCCAAGAGCAAACTTTGAAGGCCATATTGCCAGCTAGGTTGTACGCGTAAAGCAGCTTCAATCCGACGCAGTTACTGATGCGAAATTCGCCTTGGGCGCCCCTTTTCTTTTTTAGAAACGGCTAAACGCATCATTCGACTAGAGAAGTGGAGATAGAGTTGGAGATAGAAGACGTTGTAAATTCGGCGTTTGCGATGCCGTTTACGAGTCCGGGGTTCCCCAAAGGTCCATACCGTTTCATCAACCGCGAATACATGATCATCACTTATCGAACCGACCCCGATGCGCTCGAAAAGGTGGTACCTAAGCCGCTTAAGATCTTAGACAACGTAGTGAAATATGAATTTATAAGAATGCCTGACAGCACAGGGTTCGGGGATTATACCGAATCTGGCCAGGTAATACCGGTGGAGTTCAATGGTGAAAAGGGGGGATACGTCCACTCAATGTTTCTGAACGACCATCCACCTATCGCTGGAGGGCGGGAAATTTGGGGCTTTCCAAAAAAGCTTGCTAACCCGTGCCTAGAAGTCGAAATTGACACTCTGGTGGGTACGCTCGACTATGGAAAGCTACGTGTCGCGGTCGGAACAATGGGTTATAAACATCGCCAGTTAGATCATGATACGGTGCTGGCTTCCCTCAAAGAGGCAAGCTTTCTCCTTAAGATAATTCCCCACGTAGATGCCACTCCAAGGGTTTGCGAGCTTGTTAAGTATTATCTGAGCGACATCACCCTAAAGGGCGCGTGGACTGGACCTTCGGCAATTGAGTTGCACCCTCACGCCTTGGCTCCTGTGGCGGATCTTCCCGTAAGAGAAGTGCTGTCAGCGACTCACCTAGTTGCGGACCTGACCCTGGACCTTGGAGAAGTAGTCCACGACTACTTGCAAGCCTAGGCCAAAAAGCCTTCTGCAAAAAAGAAGCTAAGACTTTGGAACTAGTTGCTCGGGCGCGGACACTTCCGAGTTCGCAAGGTGTGTTTCCGCAGTTCTTGCACGGTAATTGTTCACTCATTGGTCATCACGGACTGTACGAAAACTGAAACGCAACGTACTTTTAAATTCAGCTAAATCTTCTGTTGAGCGCGTAGTAAAGCAGTTTCGGTTACCTTGCCCCAAACCTGACGGCAACGCTCACTACGTCGGTGATAAGAAGATTTCTACTGATCAAATTGCGGATTTCGTCCACCCGTATCTGCAGCACGCTTAGTGTGCATAGCAAACGTTACCCGCCTCTTATTGAACCAGTCAAGTAGCTTTGATCAGCTGGTTTGGACGGTGTTGAAACCACCGATCTGACGATATAGGTCATATGAAAAGCTCGTTGGCTGCGGGAATCCGGGACAGAGTCGGAAAGTTCTGCTGGCGTCTGCTTTTCGTTCCGCTATCAGGAAACAGTCGCTCTTGAGGCCCAAAGCATGGAGGCTGGAAGCGAGTTGATACATGTGAGTTACCACAAAACAGCGTAGGTGGGCATCTGCGAAAGCGCTGACCACTTCCTCGGCAACCGCCGAACCCTCTTGTTCATTCGTCGAGGAGAAGGATTCGTTCATCAGCAAAATGGATTCAGAGGCAATTTCATGGACAATATTGTTTAAGCGGCTCAGCTCTTCATCCAATCTTCCGCCAGCCAAATTTTGTTCCTCGCCGCGGCTAAAATGAGTGTATAAACCGTCAAAAATGCTGGCAGCAAAGGAATCAGCGACCACAAACATTCCTGCCTGCATCATCAGTAGGGCAATTCCTACGCTTTTAAGCCAGGTAGATTTCCCGCCAGAATTTGCGCCAGTAATTACTGTTCGAAACACCCCATCGGTGTCAAGATCATTTGTAACCGTCGGTTCCCTTGTATTTAAGGCTAATACCGTGGCCCAAAGTCCGGAAAATCTCAGTACTCCACCACCAGCTTGTAAAGGCTTAGGCCAACATATTGGCGCCTCCAAGGAATCGATTGAATCAAAAAGATTGATGCAACCGACATAGAACGCCATTTCCCGAGCAAGCGAAGCGAAAAATCCCTTAATGTGCTGTGCGGAGGAAAGCGTTGCTTCGGCAATCTCCGCAACTCCTTCGTCTTGGATCTCGGCAAGAATTCTAGCTCCCGATTCGTCTCGCGGAGCGATCCTGAAGGTCTGCTTATTGCCCTGAGGAGACACCCTGCTCCACCATCTCATCTTGCCGTCATTTTCGTGGAGTAACCGATACTCCATTGCGCGATTGTGTCGTGCAAGTTTTGCGCCGAGCAGCATCCCATCAGGAAAACTAAGATAGCTCAGTTGCTCTTCCACCTGCCGAAGGTAAGGTTCGCCTAGATTTTCGGAAACAGTGTTTACGAAAACCGACATCCCTACAGATGCCAAGCTATTGTCAGCTTTAAGGATCGCAATTTTCAACTTCCTGAGAAGCTCTAGATAAACCTTTAGAACCCGGACCGAACGGAAAAGCCGGGCCGAAGGGGTTCTAGCGTAGAGGCCACCGAAGACCTTGCGCTCAGCCTGCCCCGCCTCGGTGGCGATGTCATATATGTTCCTGAACATTTCCGGTGCCGCCATAGCATCTTTCAGCACACCTTGTCGAAAAAGAATCACATCAATTGAGGTCTTTCGCTCCAGAAGTACCGATCTAGCAACCTCCTCGATGAGTTCATCGCCCCGAGACATTGCTGCAATGACCGTTTGTAGCTCTAGGTCGTTCACGACATCGACCTGGCAACTGCCCTTTCGCTTGAAAAGTAGTAGATCTCGATCAGGAAAGAGAAGATTAACTCTCATCTAGCCAACCTAACTTTCAGGGTTTCTCTGGTCAGACCGTAACTTTCTGCAATCATCAGCGCATATGACTTTCCCGTTGGGGCGGACCTAGCCAAGGTGTAGAGACGCCTCTCTGGATTTTCCATTTCGACGGATACGGCCATAGAAACGACATTTGGCCCGGCCCCTGCAAGTTCATCCACAAATGTTACATAGACGGCTCTCGCTCGTTTTTCGGAAATGGCTTTGAGCAGTTCGAGCCCCAAAAACTTAGCGTCTTTTAGACTGGTCGAAGAAAAAATCTCATTAAAGATGAGGATCGAATCAGGGCCAGCCTTCTCTAACATGGCCTTCGCAGCGGATAGATCAAAAGCAAGCCGACCTAAATCGAGAGAGGGTCGCTCCTCGGACTCAAAATGCGTCAGCAAATGTTCGAAGGCTTGCAATCTTGCCTTGGCAGCCGGAACCGGGCAACCAAGTCCTGCGAAATAGTGAAGCTGTCCAAACGCCCGAGCAAAAGTCGTCTTTCCGCCGTGGTTTAGACCAGTAACGACCATCACGTTTTCATTACTTTGAAGCCACCAGTCGTTTGCTACTGGAGAGCTTCCTTCCTCTTCAAGCTTGATGGCAAGGGCTAGATCAAAATTTCTCTTCGCGATACTTTCGCCCTCGCCCCTATAAATCTCAGGAATTGAAAACTCATTACCTAGCGTTGTAAGCGCATTCAACTTTTTCTGGACAACAAGATAGAAGGCAAGCTCTCGATAAAAAAGAACTAATTTCTCATCTACAAATTCGGGCCAACTTACATGAAACTGATTTAGATCACGAAATTCTTGCGAGAACACCCGACTCACGAGTCGCAATATCGCGGCTTTCACATGGTTCATGCCGTATAGATCACTAGATGAAACGGCGTTTACTGCAGCCGCACCCTCACTGAAACGACTAAATAGGTCGAGAACTTCCTTGCAGTAGTCCCCTTCGCCTTGATACTTTTCCACCTTAACTGTGCCTTCTCGGATCAATAAGGTGTACTCAATTTGATCTAGCCTCGACTTGAGTTCCTTCGCCTGCTTGGCAAATTCGACAAATTCCGAACCGTCGCATATCGACCGGATATATCTCTTAACACCCAGTAGAGCAGCAGATTGAGTGTGGTGATCAAATAAGTTTTTGCTCGCCTCCGTCAACAAATCGACGTATTTACATGCGTAATCCAAAAGGCGGAGCTCGGCATGTAACGCAAAGCCAGATCTTTGAGCCGCCGCAATTCCATCTAAAATTGCTCCTAGCTTCTGCGAAAAAACTTCTAAACACTCAAATGTGTCAAAGTCCGCCAAGTCTAAAAAAACGGCCTGCCTGTATTCGATGGTATCGACATCACAAGGAAGTTCGTAGAAGTAATGCTCCAGCTTGAAACCACTCAGGTTGCAAAGCATCGAACGAATGACACGATCAAGGTCAAGATCCTTGATCGTGTCGATTGGGATTGCCTTTGATTTAGAAGAATATGGAAAAAGAATGCTTCCAAGGAAGCTTTTTTCACGGTCCGGCCAAAGGTTGTCTTGCGGTCCGACCCCTGTAGTGCGCATTAAAGCCGTCGAGTCGGGAAACGGAATAAAAAAATGCCCGAACACACGAGAGACTCCGACCAAATTGATCCCTTAAAGGACCAAATCCGTCTTCCGCCGATAATCGCCTTGCCGATCAAACTCAAAGCTTTCCTCCCTTTAGTTGAAATCAACTAAAAGGAGCCATCAGCCATCCGGCGCATATAGGCGAGCTCCATCGCCTTAGTTAATATTATCAAGTTCATCTCCGCCTTCCGTATGGTCGCCGTTTCAAAGCCAAGGAGCACCAAAAGACCTCGGCGACGCGACAGAAAGCCGCCACTGACTATTTGACTCGTCAAATTAGCTTGCCAAAGGATTGAAGGTAACTTCCCGAAGGTGTCTATTCACGACTAGGGAAATAAGACATTTTAGATACCAAGGCCTTTGCCAAGAAGGCAACCGACGTCATATCAATCACATTT
The DNA here is from genome assembly GCA_021846265.1 of Actinomycetes bacterium. Lineage (GTDB taxonomy): Bacteria > Actinomycetota > Acidimicrobiia > Acidimicrobiales > Acidimicrobiaceae > JABEUN01. Next base: position 24,193 of record JAJZCF010000017.1, read on the forward strand.
TTTGATAAGTGTCGAGCGAAGGAGTTTGCAAGTTATGCGCTAACTTGGGATCGGTACACGCACCACCAGGGAGATGCATATGAATATGGAACTGACCCTCAAGGGCAAAACGGCAATAGTAACTGGAGCTGCAAGCGGAATAGGGAAAGAGATTGCCGAAACCTTCGCCAGAGCCGGAGCACACGTCGCTATTGCCGATCTGAATGGCGACGGTACCCAAGCTGTAGCGGCGTCCATAGTCGCTAATGGTGGCTCAGCTCTTGGTGTCACAATGGACGTAACAAGCGAGGACGCCGTAAATAGTGCGACTCAGCAGGTGGTAGATAGATTTGGAACAGTCGACATTCTGATTTCGAACGCCGGAATCCAGATAGTCAATCCGATCGAAGACTACGCCTTTTCTGACTGGAAGAAGATGCTGGCTATCCACCTCGATGGAGCATTTCTAACCACCAAGGCCGCCGTAAGTTCGATGTACAAGGACAATCGCGGCGGAGTCATCATCTACATGGGCTCTGTACATTCGCACGAAGCATCGCCATTGAAAAGTGCGTACGTAACTGCAAAACATGGCCTGTTAGGTCTCGCTCGGGTAGTTGCAAAAGAAGGTGCGGCTCATGGCGTCCGTTCGCACGTAATTTGTCCGGGCTTCGTCCGCACGCCGTTAGTCGAGAAGCAGATACCGGAGCAAGCCAAGGAACTAGGCATAACCGAGGACGAGGTCGTGCGGAACGTGATGCTCAAAGACACCGTCGATGGGGAGTTCACTACAACCGAAGACATCGCCAACCTTGCGCTATTTTTGAGTGCCTTCCCGAGCGCTGCACTAACCGGTCAATCGATAGTGGCAAGCCACGGCTGGTGCATGATTTAGGGTAGCTCGCCCGGGACCGCCAACTGCTGTCGTATCCACTACTTAATACACAATAGGTTACTGTACTAACGATATGGAACTTTGTTTTTGGGTGCAATCTCAAGGAATAGCTTGTAATACCGCCTATCGCTAGTTTCATGATGGGAAGCTGCCGGCCCCAGCCCATAAGGTTGGGGCCCATCTTGGTGGAAGTTCCCGGTAGTGCCTTTTAAGGACAGAGAGTTGTGTACCCACGGGTGTCATCGGCGGATTAGAAGTCCGACCTGGATCGTCAGTTGGTGCGAATCACACAATGGGCGATCTCGGAGGGAAACTGTCCTCTTTGAAAATCAGTGTCGACAGAGTGGTTAGCAAATTTAGATCTGCGCTTGATGGTCATTTACCTCAGTTTGAGGGGTCCCCGAAAGTTGATCCACCTGATATGGCCCCCGTTTACTGGACCACAATCATGTGAGTATGGACGGGTTCTTCGAAGATTCTATAAGCTCGAATTCTCTGGGCGTGAGATAGCCGAGAGAACTATGTCGTCTTTCGGCGTTG
>JAJZCF010000155.1 GCA_021846265.1 Actinomycetes bacterium
ATGCCAACAGTGCAATGATTTAGCTAGTTAGCTGCTAGGTTAATGGCCCACGGGCCGTTGGCGCAGCTGGTAGCGCACTTGCATGACGCGCAAGGGGTCAGAGGTTCGAGTCCTCTACGGCCCACCAATAGTGTCTTACTCAAACCATGTGCATGAAAAACAGACTTATTGTCCTGAGAACGATGCCTCTTATTTATCGATGATCCCCGGGGGCTACTCAACTGAGTGGCCTCTTCTTTGTTCTCCTCGAGACCATGGTCTTTTTGCTGATTACTCCGAACGGTTGCGTGCAGCTCCGGAGAGAGCAGGTTATCAAAGGGTGGTGCTAGCTCGGCTCGAATCCCGAGATCCGGATTCACCAGAATCTTCTTGAAGAAAGCTTGGTTGAACATGCGTTTGATGTGATCCGGAGCGCAGCTATAGGCGGTAGCGCAATCCTCGAGCAGATCGAGCGCCTTTCTGAGGTTGCCCTCGACAATGTCAAAATGTGACGTAGAGGCTTCGATCCGGCTGGCAATACGCCCCATTGCTGATGCGATGCGGTCTTGTTCTGCTTTTAGTACGTCGAGTGGAATAGCACCGCCGTAGTGTGCCTGCATCAACTTGTCTCGTTCACGGATTAGCTTTTCCTGCTCCCGGCGCATGTCTTCTTGCTCGTCCTCTGTTTCCTTGCGAGCTCGTTTGAGTTCGATGAGTAAGGTGGATTCAACTTGGCGTCGAAACTCTGCACCGATTGAAATTCCTTTGTAGTATTCGGCAATCTTTTCTTCTACTTCGTCGATCAAGACTGACTTTTGTTCGCAGTCGTTGCGTTTGGCGTGGCGAGAAGAGCACATGAAGTATCCATATCGCATCCCTGAGCGGGACTTGGCGATCTGCACTAACAACCGGGATTCACACGAGCCGCAAAACACGGTGCTTTTTAGGAAATGCGGATAAGTCCGGGTTCTCTCACCGTTGACGTGTGAGGCAATGACACCCTGTACCCGTTGCCAGGTGACCTCGTCAACCAGCGGTTCGTGTTTTCCAGGTAGCAAGGCATTTTGGAAATGAACTTGACCCTTGTAGTAGGGGTTGATGAGGATTTTGTTGAGATAGGACTCGGTCAATGGTTTTGATGGCACGCTCGGTGTTGCCTTGGTAGTTAGTCCCCGACTTGCTAAACGTTCAGCGAGCAAGGACATGGTCCATTCGCCGGTGGCGTAGGTTTCAAAAGCCCAAGTAATCAACGGTGCGCGATCTTGATCGATCTCCACGGTTCGGATTTCGCGTCCTTCGGCACTGACGTTATGCACGTTGCGGTAACCAAGGGGAGCCTTGGAGACGGTGCCACCTCCTCGAGCTTTTTGTGTCATGCCTTTGATGACCTCGTTGGCAAGATTGCGGGAGTAGAACTCAGCAATAGAGCTCATAATACCATGTAACAACATTCCCGATGGAGTCTCGTCGATGCTTTCAGTTGTTGAAATGAGTCGCACTCGGGCTTTGGTGAGTGACTGGTTGATCTCGACGTCATCGGCTCGGTTCCGAGCCAGTCGATCGAGTTTGTGCACGATGACGTAGTCGATCTCGTGATCTTGAATATATTCGAGCATGCGCTGTAGTTCCGGTCGATTGGCTGATCGAGCAGAGGCACCCCGGTCGACGAACTCTTTGATGACAATTGCTCCAAGTGATGCCGCCTTGTGCCTGTTGGCGTCACGTTGGGCGGGAATGGAAAACCCTTCTGCCTCTCCACCTCGGGTTGCTTGGTCTCGAGTTGAGACTCGCAAATACGAAATGGCGACTTTGGGCGCTAAGGACTCTTTGATGGCTTCGCTGAGCGATGGTCTTGACATATAGGTAGCTGCTTCCATGGGACTTGGTTCTCCGTTTAGATCATTCATGTTGTACCTCTGATTGTCAGATTGATCAAGTCCATCAGCTGGTGTTTCGTCTGGTTCCTGGGGATAACTCACTGGGTACCTCCTTCGGGACCGCTAATAACCAGATCTCCCAGCTGATCGAGCGTTATAAAGGAGAAAAGCCGATCGCCCATTCCTTCACGCTCCTTGAGGCAGATCTGTAGGCTTTGGACCCGCTTGGAGCTTGGAACTATCCACACTACGGCCGGAAAGACCCCAACTCTGTGCGCTTCGATGCCGGTCGCTCGATACTCCCGGTATTGCAGGCATTTACGAAGTACCCGAGAGGGTGGTTCGGTTCCTCGGTCGATCTCGAAGAACCAGTGATCCTCAAAGTCATCGCTGGTGGTTGTGACTGCCAGGTCAGGTTTTAGCCATCGCCTCTCACCACCTGGTCCGAGATACGATCTCCAACATGTCGGCTCAAGTTGCAGGGAGCTCAGTGCTATTGCCTGACCAGAGGCGACCATCTGAAGCTCCAGATGAACTTCAGCTACAGCGAGGTGGTGTTCAAGAAAGGTGGTCGTAGGTTCATGCTCTCGATATCGGCAACTAGTGCTGCCGTTAGCATCACCATCATTTAGAGTTCGGGCACCGATTATGCCAAGACTCCAGACGAAGGATCCAGACCCGGCACGAACTCCGCCGATACGGCGTTCGAGACTGACGAGAAGCCGTAAATCTCGTAACCTGGCAAGCGTCCGGTTAGCTGACCTTAGCGCTGCGGTCTTGGTTGGTTTGTTGGTGAAGTGAAACTTACAGATTTGATTAGTCGTGAGAAAACGATGGTCCGCCACTAACCGCAGAATTGCGAGGTCACCATCACTAAGAGAGGTTCGGATAATCTCCAACTCCCGGCGCCCAGTTCGTTTGATTGGCAACTGCCCGGTCATGACAACCCCCACCAGCGACGTAAGACTCCACAGCATCGATGATGCAGAGGAGTCTTATCCCTTGTCGGCAAGCTTTGAGGTAACGTGCGGCCTCCCCAAAAGTTGCTCCTCATCATGACCCGACGGTCGGAACGACAAGAGACCACCGTGATTGCGCGGCTCATGACGTCCTCCGAGGTCGACGCCCGATCTGATCGCTGGCGCCAGAATGCGCTTCTTTGCGTGTCAATCCGATGGTACGTAGAATCTCTTCCTCAACTTCGACTTTGGATCGGCCGTAGTTAGCTGCGCTTGTTTGCCTCAGTGCAACCGGATCGGAGATTGTCTTTGGCGCAGGAAGTGTTTTACCGGAAATCCACCCGCTGGTGTTTCCATTCACCATGAGCTGGGTGTAGATAGAGAACCTGGGTAGCAACATGAAGTCTTCTGCCAGAAGGCTCGGCGCCATCTTGGCCACCTCGAAAGCATCAGAAGCATCCAGTCCAAAGACGATCTTGGTTCTAGCGTTAGAGTCAATTCCAGCCCGTAGTGAAGGGGGAAGCTGGCTTCGGTACTGGTGCGCAATCGTTAGTCCGACGCCAAGGCTTCGGGCTTGCGACAACGCATCAGCGAGATCGGTTGGCAGTGCCAAATAATCCTGAACCTCATCGATATAGACGTTTGTGACATGGCGTCGTTCGGGCGGTAAGGCGGCACGTGCCAGGGTGAGTGGCCAGAGCTGGCTTACCACCAAGGATCCGAGCAGTCTCGCGCTCTCTGCGCCAGTGAGGCCTTTATTGAGGGAGATCAAGACGATGCGCCGCTTGGTAAAGAGATCTTCCATTTGGAATCTGGGCTCGGTCTGGCCAAGTATTGCTCGCAGAGCGGGGCGAAGCAGAAACTGGCGCAATTTGTTCATCACCGGTGCGATGGCCTGGGCTTGGAGCTGTGGCGACATCGCGTCATAGGATGACCAGAACGATCCAAGTCCGATCTCATCAGTAACATGTCTTGTCAGGCGATGCCGAAAGCTCGGATCGGTTAATAATGCTGGAAGCCACACCAAGCTCGCCGATGGCTGTCGTGCTAACGTGATGAGCGCACTCGTCAAGATGTCCTGGGTTCGAGGACCCCAGGAGTCAGCAAATAGTGATTTGAAGACCGCGAGAATGGAGTCGGCGACCAGCTCAGGGTTACGTCTGGCGCCACCGAGTGGATTTAGCCCGACTGGTGCGTCACTAGCAGGATCGACAACAACAACGTCGTTTGTCCGAGAATCTGGGATCCTGCCTAGTACCTCATTTGTCAGGTCGAACTTGGGATCGATAACCAGCTGTTGCGCGACGGTCAACCTGAACACGTAGACGACATAGAGAATGAACATCTACCGTGATCACGTTGTCGCTAGCGACACCAATTATGGTCATGGCGGTCCTCTCGTTGTCGTTAACCCTCTCACTCTGAGTCAGCTTCTGATATTGCCTGACGGGTGGCTTTCTCGTCCACGATTGCACTTTTATTTGCAAATGCGGCTACCAGTGCTTGTCTGGCAAGGTTGTTGACCGACCTCGGCAGACCTCGTGAAACCTGATGGATCAGCCCTATTGCCTCATCTGAGAACAGTGCGTCTGTCCTACCTGCCAGCTTCAAGTGATGCACGGTATA
>JAJZCF010000156.1 GCA_021846265.1 Actinomycetes bacterium
TCAGTCGGCTGCCTCGGCCAATGCCTCGGCCAATGCCGGGTGAACGAGCAGCGACTCGTAGATGTCGTCCACCTTCAAGTGCGCCGTGACGGCGAGGGCGATAACCGAGATCAACTCTGATGCGTTATGACCGACGATTGACCCCCCAAGGACGACTCCCGTCGCTGGGTCTGACACTATCTTGACAAAACCCCTAGGATCACCGCTAATGAGTGCCCGTGGATTTGTCGCAAAAGGAACCTTCGTAACTCGAATCTTTCGGCCGAGTGCGAAGGCGTCCGCTTCCGCCAAACCGACATCGGCAATCTCGGGCTCGGTAAAGATGGCAGATGCAGCCTTGTCGTAGTCAAGGTGCCTATGTTCTAAAGAATCGAGCCCCATCGCGTGCTCGGCGACTTTTCGTCCCTGCGTGGAAGCTACCGAAGCGAGCGGCAACTTTCCAGAAAGGTCCCCGGCGGCATAGATGTGTTCGACATTCGATACGCAGTGGTGATTTACCGGAATGTAGCCGGACTTATCGGTCCGGACTCCTGCGGCCTGCAGGTTTAATCCTTCGGAGTTGGGAATCGAGCCGATTGCCAAGAGAACGTGGGATCCCCTGATAATCCTTCCGTCATCACAGGTGACCGTGACCTCGTTACCCGATCTTTCAATCGATACAGCTTTGGCCCCCTTGTAAAGCCGAACCCCACTGTCCAAAAAGTCGGACTCGAGGACAGCGGCTACTTCTGGATCCTTCTGCGGCAGCACTTGCTGCCTGGAGACAACTAGCGAAACCTTAGAGCCAAAGCATCGAAACATGTGAACGAACTCGACACCAGTTACGCCAGATCCAATCACAATGAGGTGTTCGGGAATCTCCTTGGGAGGATATGCCTGCCGAGTTATCAGGATCCTATCCCCATCTACGTCAGCCCAATCCGGGATCCTCGGCCTGGAGCCGGTCGACAGTAGTACGCAGTCGGCCTCTATCTCTACGGTCGTACCGTCGTCACACTCCGCCACTACGGTGTGTTCGTCCAAGAACCTTCCGACGCCCCTGATAACCGTTACACCTTGCGAAGCCAGCAGTTCAGAAGTGGAGTGGGCCAACCGAATCGTGATCGACTCGATGCGCTCACGTATCTCATCCAGATCCGGCCTAAGGCCATCACTTAATAAGCCCATCCCCCTTGATCTCCGGTTCTCAGTCAAGACTGCGCCGGTGGCGATCATCGCCTTGGAGGGAACACAGTCCCAAAGGTTGGCTGCTCCACCCAACACGTCCTTCTCGATAAGGGTTACGTGTGCGCCAAGCTTCACAGCCTGGGTTGCAGCCTGAACTCCTGCGGGTCCACCGCCTATAATTACGAATCTCACGCTGACAGGTTACCGTGTCGGCTGGTAGGTGCCGAATACTTTGCGCAAGGTATCAGCCACTTCACCGAGAGTAGCCCTTTGGGCAAGCGCCTTTTTCATTGGGTACATAAGATTCCCACCTTCAGAAGCTACCCGTTCGAGCTCAGCTAGCGCAACGGTCACCGGCTCGGCGGACCTTTCCGCCTTCAGCTTGGCCACCCTCTTGGCCTGGAGAAGCTGCTGGGCGGGGTCGATCGGAAACACTTCCTGGTCGCCTGGATTGGCGTCCAAAAATTCATTAACCCCAACGACAATCTTCCTCTTGGAATCGATATCCTTGGTGTACTCGTAAGCGGCCTTGTCGATCTCATCCTGCATATAGCCTGCCTCGATCGCCGAAACGGCTCCGCCAATCTTTTCTATCTGCTCAAGGTAGTCCCAGGCCGCTGCTTCAACTTCGTTAGTCAAAGACTCTACGAAATAAGATCCACCCAAGGGGTCAGCCGTGTCGACTACGCCTGACTCGTAGGCGATAACCTGCTGGGTACGTAGGGCTAGCTTTGCCGCCTTCTCCGTTGGAAGTCCTAACGCCTCATCGAAACCGTTGGTGTGGAGGCTCTGAGTGCCACCCATCACGGCGGCGAGGGCCTGAATTGCTACCCTGATCAAGTTGACCTCGGGCTGCTGAGCGGCGAGGGTAGATCCGCCGGTCTGAGTGTGGAAGCGCAAGAGCATCGACTTTGGATCCTTTGCGCCAAAGTGCTCCTTCATGATCTTCGACCACATCCTCCTTGCGGCTCGGTACTTGGCGACCTCTTCAAAAAGATTGTTGTGGGCGTTGAAGAAGAAACTCAGCCTAGGTGCAAAGTCGTCGACCGTAAGTCCGGCTTCAATGGCCGCCTCAACATATGCGATTCCGTTTGCGATAGTGAAAGCTATCTCCTGTACTGCCGTCGAGCCCGCTTCCCTGATGTGGTAGCCGGAAATTGAGATCGTGTTCCAGGAAGGGAGGTTCGCATTACAGTAGGAAAAGACGTCGGTGATAATCCGCATCGAGGGGCGCGGGGGGTAGATATATGTTCCCCTCGCTACGTACTCCTTTAAGATGTCATTCTGGATCGTTCCGCCCAGCTTTTTAGGATCGGTTCCTGAATCCTCCGCAACCAGCTGGTAGAGCAAAAGCATGGTCGAAGCGGTCGAATTGATAGTCATCGAGGTGGTCACTTGGTCCAAGGGGAGGCCATGCAAAAGGAGCCTCATATCCTCGATCGAAGATATCGCAACTCCGACCTTCCCAACTTCTCCCTCAGACCTTGGGTGATCCGAGTCATAACCCATCTGAGTAGGGAGGTCAAAGGCGCAACTCAGGCCGGTCTGCCCTGCAGATAACAGAAACTTGAATCTCTCATTGGTAGCCTCAGCGGTCCCAAATCCGGCATATTGACGCATCGTCCAAGGCCTACCGCGATACATATCAGGGTAGATTCCCCTGGTGTAGGGGTAATTGCCCGGCTTGGCGAGCTTTGTGTCCGGATCGAAGTCGCCTAAGTCGTCAGCATCGTAAAAAGGGCGTATCTCGATGCCCGAATCGGTGGTTCTTTGCCTATCTTGCATATGCCAACAATACATTAAGGCAGCAATAAATCCCAGCTAGACCGGCGCAGCTAAAATAGCCCTCCTCGCCGGCCTATTTTTAAAAATGTCGGGGCTTGCCTATCATCCCGGCAAGCCCAACGCAGCAATACCCACTTTGGCCAGCTCATTGCCAGGGATCGAATGACTAGACAACCACCGGTGGTTGCAGGGCGTGAGGCATGCAAAGGTCGTCGTACTCGGCAATAACGATCTCATCTGGATCGATGCCACATGTTGGACAGCTTGGGTCGCGGCGCATCCTAAAGGTTCTAAAAGACTCCTCTAGCGCATCGTATGACAAGAGCCTGCCAACCAGTGGATCTCCGAGGCGGAGGAGGAGCTTAATCGTCTCCATGGCCTGTATCGATCCGACGATTCCCGGAAGGACTCCAAGGACTCCTGCCTCAGCACAGCTCGGAGCGAGCTCAGCGGGAGGTGGTTCGGGGACAAAGCACCTATAGCACGGCCCATCATGGGGAGAAAATACCGTCACTTGTCCTTCAAACCTGAAGATAGACCCGTGGACCACCGGGATTCCCTTCTTCAGGCTCGCGTCGTTGAGAAGGTATCTGGTTGGAAAGTTATCCGTACCGTCGACGATCACGTCGTAGCCGTCGATAATCTCCAAGATGTTCTCTGCTCCGAGTCTTACGTCGTGGGTGATCACAGTGACGTCCGGGTTGAGCAAATTGATCGTCTTCTTGGCAGAGTCGACCTTTCTCTCGCCAATGCGTTCGAGGTTGTGCATTATCTGTCGTTGGAGGTTGGAAGCGTCTACTACGTCCATGTCGATGACGCCCATGGTCCCTACCCCCGCCGCAGCCAGATATAGGGCAGCCGGCGAACCTAGCCCACCCGCACCGAGGAGAAGCACCTTGGACTCCAAAAGTCTCTGCTGACCTTGCTCGCCTACTTCCGGCAAGAGCAGGTGCCTCTGATACCTGTTTCGTTGATCAGAACTGAGGGTCTTTGGCACGGACCAGTTTCGCCCCTCATCCTTCCAGCGGTTGAATCCTCCGGCCATGGAGACCACGTTCTCATAGCCCAATTCGACCATGGTCTTGGCGGCGAAAACGGACCTGACTCCTCCAGCACAGTAGACGACCACCGGCGTCGACTTGTCGGGAATCTTCCCTTCAATCTGGAGCTCTAAGTTACCCCTCGGGAGAAAGACACTCGTCGGAATTGATCCCTGTTGGTATTCGTCAGCCTCCCTGACATCGAGAAAGATCCAGCTACCAAAGACCGCCTCGGCGTCTGAGGTAGTGATCTCTCGAACCTCAAGCTTTGTCTGAAAAAGTAGGTCTCTAAAGCTCGCCATCTCTACCCCTGTCTAATCTTGACCTTTTACCTAAACACTACTTCAGAGCTCAGGATTCCGCTCCAGCTAACTCAGCCGCTGCCTTTCTCTTCGTAATAAA
>JAJZCF010000157.1 GCA_021846265.1 Actinomycetes bacterium
AATCAGCTCGAAGAGTAAGGCGCTTTCAAAAGCCGGAAGGTTGATCGTATTCGGTACCGGACTGATCGGCATTGCAATCACCGCGGTATTTTTTATCGACACTGGCCTCGTCTATTCGATTCTGACTACGCCTCTTCGCATTTCAAGCTACAGCACTGACACGGCACTCTACATGGGAATCAGCTGCGCCATGATTGTCTTTACGACGCTCATCATAGCTATGCCCAAATTCAGTGGCCTTAAACGCCCAGCGAGAGCTGCAGTGGCACTTTTGGCACTTATCGACGCCGGGTTCTTTGCCTATTCGACTGTTGTCGAGCAAACCGCTCCCTCCTTCAGATATTCGGCCAGCGGAGCGACGCTAAGCCAGCTAAAGGCATTGATCGGACCCGCCGGACGCTTCGGAATGTACGACCCCCTGCTCTACTCTTTTATCAGCCAAAATAGCGCTCTTTCGGTAAACTCGAATGTCTATAGCAAGACCCCTTCGGTTCAGGGTTATTCCAGTCTTTCGCTCGGTAGCTACGACTCCCTGACGGCGTCTCACTACATGGGGTCTATGGACGTGTCAAAGATCAATTCAGTCATGCATGACATATACAACATGAATCTGCTGGAGACGAACTCCTTCTATTTTCTCCAAAACGACAGCTCCTCCATGACGCAGAGTGCTCCACAAGCCCCTTTGGCCCCCGCATTCACTAACATTCCTGTCAAAACTGGAGGGTTCTTCGGCGGCGAATTTAACGTAGTCAGACTACTGATCTCTACTCCACGAGGGATGAACGCCCAATGCCTTAGTGGGCTTTCTCTAGTCACTCCTCAAGGGGGGCAAATCAAAGCGTCCTCTGCGGTAGCCACGACGACACAAAACGGCAGCCCGGTGCAAGAAGTGAGTTTTACCCAACCGACTAGCGCCGTCGGATTTCTCATTCCGGCTTGTAGCGGTCTTCCTTCGTCCGATGGATATCCAGATCTCGGCATTCGGCTACAGACACCGAATCACAACTTTGACCTTGCCGGCCCGGAGATCACTTATTTGACCCCAAAAAATTGGCACTATGTAGAAAACATCGGAAACTTAGCTATCTTTGCCTCAAACCACCCGAAAACTTCAATCTTCGCACTCGGCAATGGAGTCAAGATCGCTTCCTACTCGATTTCTACCTCCGGAGCACTGACCATGAAGGTCGAGGCTCGCAGTCCTTCCACCATAGTTTGGAATGAAAACTACGCACCATCGTGGAGCGAGACCGTCACAACTAGCCAAGGCACCTTCAGGCCGGCTGTTCATAGCTCAAGCGGATCGACACTAATCGAAATAACCGTTCCAAAAGGGAACTCAACGATTAAGCTAAGCTATCGGGCGCCACTGCTCCTATTGGGCTTCTACGTCACGATCTCTACAGCCATTTTGACCCTCGCCCTGCTCATCTTCACCCGTCGTTCTGGTCGAAAAAAGCACAGCTGGAAGACTAATGAAATGAAAATGAACGTCTACGATCTCAGGCGCGGCTAGTCAGCAATGTTGGGCTTCAACGCTTCGACATTTGGTTCGTTCGCCGAAGCGAATAGGAAGCGATTCAAAAAGGCAAACTTCGCAAACCACAAAACCGCGAAAGATCCGATGTAGGCACCTGAGACGAACAACACCGCTGCGCTCGAATGCGGGGGCCCGGCAATGGACGAGTGGCTACTTGCAAAGTCGGTCGACCAGGTCGAAAAGACCAATCCGATGATCGCCATAATGAGGTAAGGAACCACCTCTTTGGACAAAGACGACCGGTCTCTTTTCTGCCAAGCCCAGTTCCGATTTAGAAAGTAAGAAGGAACGGCTCCCACCAATGTCGCAAATATGGCCGAACCCCTCGCCTCAAAGAGATGAAACACTCCATAGCTAAGAATCAAGGCCACGTAGGACACGACGGCGGACACGCCTGACCCGACGGCATACTTCACAAATTTCTTTGATAGGTCCGAACCAACGAAACGCCCCACGAGACGTCCAAGAGAACCTTCGGGATTAATCACTACTACTATCTTATTCAAGGTTAAAATAAATTACTTACGCCCAAGTGCTCGCAGCTGCTTTGCGCTGCGAGCAAAAGAACTGCAGGAGGTCAATTTAAGGTGCGGGTGCTTGTAACCGGGGGGTCAGGCTTCATAGGCACCCGACTGACAAAAAGACTTGTCCAAGAGGGTTACCAGGTAATCGTGGTCGATTTGAAAGAACCCAAGGTCAATGGGGTTGAATACCATCAATGCGACATCAGGGATGTCGACTCACTAGCGACTGCATTCGGTTTCCAACCTGAATCAGTACTCCACCTAGCTGCGATGACATCTGTATTGAACTCCATCAAAATTCCGCAAGAGGTCTTTGATGTAAACGTCAAAGGGACCCAGGTATTGCTTGAGCACGCCAGAATACATGGCTGCACCTCATTCGTATTTGCCTCTACAAATGCTGTCGTAGGCCAGAGCGACTCCAAAATATCAGAGAACTCTCCCAGTCATCCCTTGACCCCATACGGGGCTTCCAAGGCCGCTGCCGAGTCCTTGCTCAGCGCCTACGGGTCCTGTTATGGCATGGCGTCTACCTCTCTGAGATTGACTAACGTCTACGGTCCAGAGATGTGGCAAAAAGACTCGATCGTGCCGAGGCTTTTCAGATTCGCCACCGGCAGCGGAAAGTTCGCTATTTACGGTGACGGAGAGCAGTATCGTGACTATGTCTTCGTGGATGATGTAGCGAGCGCCTTTATCAAGGCACTAAGGTCGGATGATTCTGGGGTACATCCAATTGGGTCTGGCGAGTCGATCAGCGTCAACAAGCTGGTGCAGCTGGTTTCTAATGTGACCAAGAAGGACCTCCAACCGGTTCACATAGACGCGCAGTCGGGCGAAATGCGCGGCGTCGACGTTGACCTTTCGGGCACGGAAAAATGGGGTTTCACTCCCGACGTCATGATCGCCGATGGAATCGCCACGACTTGGCAAGACTTCCTTTCGGCCCAATAGTCCGGCAATTTTCAATATGGCTTCGACTTATGCACGTTTGCTTGGTCGGTTAAGCTAGCTTTTCGCTCATGGCAGTAGTAATCGCTATAGACGCAGGAACGTCTTCAGTCAAAGTGTCAGCGCTGGACGAATCGGCGAGGACTCTACAAAGTGCGTCGTTGGAGACCAAGGTAGTAACCGATGGTCTGGGAAAAGCAGAACAAGACCCAATGGAGGTCTGGAAATCGATCCTTTGGTGTCTAAGGGGCGTCTGCGACGGCCTTGGTGACGTTTCGGTTGCGAGCATTGGTATAACCAACCAGCGAGAAAGTTTCCTTCTTGTCGACTCAAGAACGATGGAGCCGCTAACTCCGCTAGTGCTCTGGCTCGATCGCAGGAGCGAGCAGTTTTGCGAGGCTCTGAAGGATGAGGGGCACGGACCCAGAGTTACGGAACTAAGTGGATTGGCGATAGACCCCTATTTCAGCGCAACTAAAGCGAAGATGGTTCTGTCGGATCTACGGGAAGGTGGATTCGACGGTCCAGTCACACTCCTGACCGTCGACAGCTTCATAATTTACAAGCTGACGAAACAGCTCCCCTTGACCGATGCTTCAAATGCCTCGAGAACTTTGCTTTTCGACACGGACCAGATGCAATTTTCAGATGAGCTCATCGACATTTTTGGGCTGCAGGACCTTGGCCTTCCCCAAGTTAGATCCAGCTTTGAGCTTGTCGCTGTCGTGGATCAAGAAATCCACCCGAAACTGAGAGGAGTCGGAATAACCGGCATACTCGGCGACCAGCAAGCCTCTCTCCTGGGCCAGGGGTGCATTGAGTTTGGAATGGCTAAAAACACCTACGGCACTGGGTCATTCATTCTTGTTAACGCCGGCGAGGTCCGCCCAAAACCATCTTTAGGTCTTTTAGTCTCGATTGCTTGGCTCATGCCCGACGGGAAGGCGAACTTCGCTATTGAAGGGTCGATATTCGCTTGCGGATCGACTCTCAGGTGGATGAGGGACGATCTGAAAATTTTCAAGGACTACCCAGAAGCGTCTCTATTGGCCCAGAGTGTTAGCGACTGCGGAGGTGTCACCTTGGTGCCCGCCTTCGAAGGTCTAGGCTCTCCGCACCTCGCCCCTTCAATTAGGGCGTCCCTCACCGGCATCTCTCAAGGTACCTCCAAAGCCCACATAATCAGGGCGGCGATCGAGGCCATGGCCTTCCAAACCCAAGACGTTATCAGCGCAATAAATGGACTGCTTGGTTCACCGATCAACAACCTTCGAGTGGATGGAGGAGCGGCGATCATGGACCTATTGTGCCAGTTCCAAGCGGACCAGCTAGGTATAGCAGTCTCACGAAGCGCCTCGTTGGAATC
>JAJZCF010000158.1 GCA_021846265.1 Actinomycetes bacterium
ATTAACTAAGGTCGCTGGGCGGCTATTGTGACGCATTGAGCAACTCGGAAAGGCCGGGCGGCACTGGATGAGAGAGCGGCCACGATTAAACCCAATCGCCAATTCGGCTTTAGCAAATAGACTGGCGACCATTGATCTTGTCCCCATGACTCGAACCCAATAGGCTTCGCTGAGTTTTGGGTTCAGATACCCTTTTTGCCCTACTTCTAGTCGACACGACTAGAAAAAAGAGTTAGGAGCCTTAATGAACGTTGGAGTTTTTGGAGCAACCGGACAGGTCGGTTCGGTAATGTTACGGCTCCTTGACGAGCGCGAATTCCAAATTGACAACCTGAGACTTTTTGCCTCATCTCGCTCGGCAGGAAAAAGGATGACCTTCAAGGGCGAGGAGTATTTGGTAGAGGATGCCGAAGGTGCAGATTTTAGCGGAATAGACGTGGCGATATTTTCGGCTGGAGCAACAGCCAGCCTTGCTCTCGCTCCCAGGGTCGCAGCCAAAGGTGCCATAGTCATAGACAACTCTTCCGCGTGGCGGATGGACCCAGAGGTCCCGCTAGTCGTCCCGGAGGTAAATCGCCACGCTCTTTTGGAGATCAAAAAGGGTATCGTCGCCAACCCAAACTGCACCACGATGGTTACCATGTCTGCCCTTAAGGCCCTCGACAACTTGGCCGGCCTGAAGAGGATCGTGGCATCGACCTATCAAGCAGTTTCAGGATCGGGAATAGCAGGTGTTTCGGAGCTCAAGGACCAACTTCAAGCCCTGGGATCGAATGCGGAGGCGTTAAGTTTGAACGGTTCGGCGATCGAGTTCCCCAAGGCCGAGACCTACCTAACCACAATCTGCTCCAACGTAATTCCTGTAGCTGGCAAGCTGGTCGATGAAGAAACCAACGAGGAGCATAAGTTTCGTGACGAGAGCAGAAAGATACTGGAGATCGAAGACCTCCCGGTGTCCTGCACCTGTGTCAGAGTCCCGGTCTTCACTGGACATTCAATCAGTCTCAACGTTGAACTAGTTAAGAAGATCTCAACCGATGAGGCCATCCGAGCAATCTCTGCGGCCCCCGGGGTCAAGGTGGTAGACCTGCCGACTCCCCTCGAAGCGGCCGGAATCGACGATTGCCTCGTCGGGAGGATTCGCCAAGACTTAAGCGTCGATGCAGGGATTGCCATGTTCGTTGCGGGAGACAACCTGAGAAAGGGTGCTGCGCTGAATGCGATCCAGATCGCCGAGGCACTTGTGGAGTTGGGACTCGTTTAGTCAAAAAGAAGTTCCTTCGATTCGCAGCGAGCCGGTCCAAGCATTGGGCAAGAGGGCTACCCATCTAGCTCAGGCGGACTACCTAGGTGCCTCCTATCACCAGAAAGGACTTCCCAGCTTCCTACGCTGGGTAGCTCGCGTGGCTTCCTGGTGACTGCTCTTACCTGGGCTATTTAAACCAACTGCGCTTGCCAGATGGTTGGTTTTCTCCTGCATGGGGGCGCGAGGTGGGCTGGCGGTCTGTCGAAGGGAATGATCGGGCTTTAGAGGTAAGACTTCGGTTACCGCAGTGACCACCTTTTAGTCGCCCTCGAACTCCCCCTGCGCCATGGTTGAAAACCGCTTTAGAAAACTTAAGCATTTCTCGGCATCCTCCGTTAGCTTGGCATTTGCGAATAGGCCGGATCAGATAGTACTTTTCGAGCTGGACTAATATCCTCTGATAATGATTATGGCCAATAAGCTAAACACCAAGTTCTGGGCGCAAGTAGTCGTCGGACTAGTAATTGCGACCTCCTCAGTAGTGTTGCTCGTCGACTCCTTTCGCTCTGGTCATGTCAGCACCCCCCGGACTATCTCGACCTTCAACCATCGGGGGAGATCACCACAGAATCTTGCCGTAACATTCGACGTAGTACTCGAACCCAAATCTTGGCCGAGTCTTTCGCAGTTCGTCTATCAAGTGTCCGATCCTGCATCAAATGAGTACCTCAAATTCGTTACAACGAAGGAGTTTGCTATGGACTTCGGGGCTGGATCGACAAATCTCGACGCGGTAACTTCTTACTTCTCACAGTTTGGACTCCGTCCAGGTACCCTATGGGCGAACGGTGTAGTACTCCCAGTGTCTGGGACCATCTCCCAAGCAAGCAGAGCCCTCGGCGTAAGCTTCTATCAAGTGCACGTCGCCAATGGCTACCAGCCCCAAGCGAACGGACCATGGGAGATAGGGAAGTCGATCAAGCCCCTGATTGTTTCGATACTCGGCATCTATCCCAACGGGAGCGTCCCCTACTTTAGGAGGGTCAACGACCTTAGAAGAATCCCCGTTGCCGATGCAAAAGCACAGATTGCGCAGTACAAAAAGGTCACTCTCTCAAATTCACTAAAAACGAGCGGACTGAAAGCCTGTCCGGCGGCTATATCAAACGCAAAGATGATCGGCGCCCTCCTCCCCTCCCAGATCGCATCTCTGTATGGCATGAACCGTCTTTACGCATCTGGAGACCAGGGCCAGGGTGTAACCATAGCCCTGCCTGAGTTTGCCCAGACAACGCCGTCATCGAAAAATACCCAGTTCAAAAAGTACCTCAACATGTTCAGGAGTTGCATCGGCTCAAACTCCAAAGTCAGCTATACAAATGTCGGACCTGGATCCCGCGACTCCTCAGTAGCATCGCTAGAAGAGGCCGAGCTAGATACCGAGACTGCACTTTCCCTTGCCCCCAAAGCAAAACTGGACATCTACTCGGCTCCACAAGCAATGGCCGACCAGCTCTACTTTAAGATGGTCTCATCCAACCAGGCTCAGGTCATCGTTGGAAGCTGGGGGTTATGTGAATCGCAGATGGCGAGCACTGATATAGCCGTCGAAAAACTAGTCTTCGCCGAAGCAGCGGCGCAAGGGCAGACCGTGCTATTCGCATCGGGCGATTCGGGATCCGAAGACTGCTACTCCCAGGGAAAGGACACCTCTCTTTCGGTAGATGATCCTGCCTCTCAGCCCTACGTGACCGGGGTAGGAGGCCTGATGCTCGATTCATCGGCGCCAAACGGCGAAAGGGTATGGTCGGACGTAAATTACAGTGGTGCCAGTGGTGGCGGCACGAGCTCGCTTCACCTTCAGCCCCCATTCCAGTTTGGTCCTGGCGTCGACTCCCAGCAGGCAGTCGCAAACTGTCATTTAGTGGCTCTATGTAGGGAGGTTCCAGACGTCTCTGCTCTTGCTGAGGGATTTCTGGTATATACCCCAAAGTACAAGTGGGATGTTTTAGGTGGAACAAGTGCAGCCGCACCTGTCGTGGGGGCTGGAGTTTCGCTGTTGATATCTGGTCTCAAACACCGAATCGGCTTGTTAGCTCCGGCCCTCTACCGACTGTCAGCTATTGGCTCAAATGCGATATCTGACGTTACCATCGGCAACAACGACTACCTCAATGCTCATCACGGAATATTTAGCGCGACACCCGGATACGATCCGGCTTCCGGGGTGGGCTTCATCCATTTTAATAAGCTTTTGCCTTACCTCAAGGATCCCAGCATCTTCCACTCTTCGCATCAGCCTTGATAAAAAGGCACTCCCTTGCGGTTGTCATGAATTTAAGAGATACCTTAGGTTGTTGCCATCCACGAAGCGATGACAATAATTACAATTTTCACCAATGTTGGACTACTGACCGTAGTTCTACTTGGACCTCTATTCAGCAATTAACTCCTTAATTTCTCCGCACGATCAAAATGAACACATCCTCCATGACCATGTCAAAAGCTATGTTCAATTAAAAATTCCAAAACTAGACCGTTACTCACTCAATAGTCTCCTTTGGAAAGGATCGCTTTAACGATACGATTAAGAAGTCGCGATATCCTGTCGATGTTAGAATTGGAGTGTCATCTCACGAGAATGAGAGGTAGCAGTGCTGCGTAATTTGCCACTATATCGCATCACTACAACTCCAGAGCAGTCCGTAATCGTCTACTTTGCCGATCGCCTTGGAACTTATTCACTATATCAATTCAGATACCTTGGCTCTGACAATGCGTGAAATGGACATGCTGACAAACTTCATAGATCGTGCGGTCTTGGAGTTGGACCCAGGAGTCCAAGCCAGTCCCCTGCCGACCGCAGTCGCGGGACTCACAGGAAAGTTCCTCCTTGCCAACGCCTCCTACTGCAAAGCCATGGGCCGAAGCCTAGAGCAGCTGAGGGACCTGACGGTTGACGACATCACCTTTGTCGATGACGTCCGGATCGACTCCCAAGCCCGAAGGGCCCTTGCCAAAGGTCAGATTCAGTTTCACGTTATTAACAAAAGATACCTCCGCCCCGACTCTTCAATTATTTCGTGCCGGACGGCATCGAGCGTGGTCAAAGGCCCTGA
>JAJZCF010000159.1 GCA_021846265.1 Actinomycetes bacterium
GAGATCGGCGAGCATCGCTTAGCCGTAGCGGCTACTAACGACGAAGTGGAACGTCTTGGTCAAACCTTTAACGGACTGCTCGACCGGATTCAAGGAGGGATGACGCATCAAAAGGAGTTTGTCTCGGCTGCAAGCCACGAATTGAGGACACCGATCGTCGCACTCAAAGCGGAACTCGAGGTGGCTCAGCTTCCGGGTCGCTCCATTGAACAGTTGCAGGCTTCGTTGGACGTGTTCTCTCTCCGGCTGGAACAGCTGAGTCGTCTGGCGGAAGATTTATTGCTCTTGGCCCGTGGCGGAGAGCAGGCCTTGGCTCTAGATATGTCACTTCAGCCGCTCGAGCCCTTGATAACACAATCATTGCAAGTTTTGCAGAGTAGGGCGAGACGAGCGGGCGTCTCTTTGGTTGTTGACGGAGATTCTACTGTTGAATCCACAGTAGACAGTTTTCGTTTTCGACAGGTGATGGAGAACCTGGTAGAGAACGCGATATTGCATGCAGTTGGCAGCCCATACGTGGAGGTGTCGCTCGATCAAAGTGACTTATTTGCTGTGATTGAGGTTAAAGATTCGGGACCCGGCTTTCCTTTGGATTTCCTGCCGAGAGCCTTTGACCGCTTCAGCCGTGCAAAGGCTTCGCGGCCGCGCGGCGAAGGAGGCGCTGGGCTTGGTCTTCCGATAGTTCGCATGTTGGTGGAATCCCAAGGAGGGACGGTGGAGATCGCAAATCGCCCCGAGAAAGGGGCGGTTGTCACCGTTCGCTTTCCGCTGAGCCCGCTAGTCGTTCCCCGCAACTCTACGTTGAGAATTACCGAACCTGAAACAGTCTATGGCCGAGAAGTAGAGGTGGCCGAAAGGAAGATGTGGTCTTTATGAGGGTCCTTGCACTCGCTAAACAGGTTCCTACGCTGGACTGTTTTGTCTTGGATGACGAAGGACGGATGCGTCGAGAGGGAGTCCCCTCAGAGATGAGCGCCTATTGCCGACGAGCCGTCGCAAAAGCAGTCGAGATAGCTCGTGTTACAGATGGCCGATCAATGGTGGCATCGCTCGGTCCTCCTCAAGCGGAGGAGATTCTGCGGGAATCACTTGCCTGGGGCGCAGACGAGGCAGTGCTTTTAAGCGATCGAGAGTTCGCCGGCTCAGATTCTTTGGCAACGGCCCGGGCTCTAGCGGCACTCATTGAATTGGAGGGTCCATTTGACCTGATTTTCGTGGGGCGCTCATCGCTAGATGCTGAAACGGGCCAGGTGGGTCCGGAATTGGCAGAACTTTTGGACCTACCTTTTGCTTCGGCGGTTCGCCATCTGGAGATAGATCCAGAGAAGAGATCAGCCCGGATCCAGTGTGAAAGCGATGACGGGTCACGAATCATAAAAATTTCATTGCCCGCGATAATTGCCGTTGCGGAGCGTCTTTGTGCGCCGGCGAAGGTGTCTTCGGAAATATGGCAGGAGATCCCCTCATCGTCGGTGCGAAAAGTCTCGGCCGCAGACCTCCGTCGCCCTGGACCCTGGGGAGTTCTGGGCAGCCCAACCAGATTGGGTGAGTCCAAAAATTTGGAGACGAGGCGAAACTCACTATGTTTTGATGGTCCACTTCAAGATCAGGCGGAGGCGGCCTTTTATGCACTTAGTGGGCGTGGCGTTTTTGATCGATCCGCTTCGGCCGTAGATGGTCCGATCATCGTGCCAGAAAATAGTTGGGCCGACGGCCCGATCATCTCAGTGCTCTGTGAACCCAATCGACCTAAGTTTTCTCAAGAGCTACTCGGGTGTGCCCTTTCCCTTTCCGGGTCTATTAAAGGCCGGACAGTCGCAATATCCGCCCAGACGGAGGATCTGGCGGAGGTCTGGAGCTGGGGGGCAGACGAAGTGGTGCGAGTCGAGGGTGGCATGATCGAGGAGGATTTCGCTGCAGCGGCGAAAGAGTGGGCGAAGGCTCATGGGCCGGTGGTTATGCTCGCACCCGCTTCTTACTGGGGACGGGAAGTGGCGTCGCGTATCGCTGCCTCCCTTGGAGCTGGATTGACAGGTGACGCGATCGATCTTGAGATTGACTCAGGTCGACTCATCGCCTGGAAGTCGGCCTGCGGTGACAGCCAGCATGTGGCGATCATTTCCGATTCGCCGTTGCAGATGGTGACTCTGCGACCTGGGGTTTATCGGTCAACAAAGACGCGTGTAGCTGGGAAAAAGGCCATTCAAACAACCGTTGTCGCCAGGAATAGAGGAAGAGTTCAAGTCGAATCCGCCTGGCGAGACGACGACTGGGATCTCCTGGCGAAAGCGGATGTTGTCGTCGGCGTTGGCGCAGGAGTCAAGGAAGAAGAGTACGGGCAGATTCGCGAGTTTGCTGCTGTCTTAAAAGCCGAGCTGGCTGGGACCAGAAAGGTCACCGATCTCGGATTGCTTCCTAAGTCGCGACAGATTGGCATCACTGGCAGAAGTATTTCGCCGAGGTTGTACATCGCCGTCGGATTGAGCGGAAAACTGAACCACATGGTAGGCGTTCGAGGGGCTGACACGATCCTGGCAATTAACACAAACAGGGATGCGCCGGTGTTTGGTAGCTGTGATTTCGGGATCGTCGGGGATTGGCGTGATGCGCTGCCACTGCTCACAAAATGGCTCTCATAGTGGAGAATCGGTGGGTTTTTTAGTGAATAAGAAGGATTTTCCAGGAGATATTGAAATGAATGACTTTAAAGTAGCCGGTAAAAGTATTAAAGATGGTTCCGACTTCGCTTCTCAACAAACCAACCACCAAGATGCCGAGTTGCGACACCGGAATGTGGGCGCTGGGGGCGCCCGAGCCGCGGTTTTTGGCATTAGCGACGGACTAGTTACTAATGTTTCCCTGGTCCTCGGTGTGACGGCTGCACATACCGCAGTCGGAGTCGTTCGGCTCGCTGGCCTTGCCGGACTGATGGGAGGGGCCTTTTCGATGGCCGCTGGCGAATATGTATCGATGAAGGCCCAGCGAGAACTGCTGGAGCGGGAGTTAGAGATCGAGAGGAGAGAAATAGAGCTCTATCCGGACTGGGAGCTAAATGAGCTCGTTTCGATGTACGTTGATCGAGGAATTGATCAAGAGCTCGCTAAGCAGCTGGCCCTTAACGTTATGGCGGATCCGGTGCGGGCCTTGGAGGCCCACGCGAGAGAGGAACTCGGGATCGACCCCGGCTCACTCGGGTCTCCCTGGCAGGCGGCCTTTGCGTCCTTTATCACCTTTGCGATCGGAGCAGTGATCCCCCTCCTTTCCTTTTTCTTCGTCGGGAAGACTACCGCTGTGCTGATTTCTGTCATAGCCTCCGCAGTCACGGCGTTCGCCGTGGGAGGAGTTCTGAGTTTTTTCACTGGACGTTCAATGTGGTGGTCGGCTGGCAGACAGGTTCTGATCTGCGCGGTTGCTGGCGCGGCTACTTTTGCGATCGGAGCGATTGTAGGCGGCGGAGCGGCCTGATTATCGGGCTTTTTATCGGCTTTTAAGCCGCCACTTTTTAAACTAAGCCCCAGTCCTTTGGGAATTGGAAGGAGGAGACCTCCTGCCAAGCAGGAGGTCTTAGTTGTCAGTAGCGGTCCGCAGTACGCTGACAGCGAAACCGGACGAAGGGGTCCAAGGGCGAATATCCCAGGTGGCAAAGCGATGCTCTACACTGAGCCCGGCAAGCGCCACGTCCGCATCGAATTCTTCGATCGAGTAGCCGCGATCCAGGGCAAATCCGACTGCAATAGGGGCGTCTGGACGAAGGTGGTGCGCCACCCGATCGAGTACTCGGGCTCCGGTGCCAGGCGCCAAGAAGGGCATGACATTTCCGGCGAGGACGGCTCCGTCGAAGGTTTCTGGGTGTCCAGCAGCAGCTAGGTCTAGCTCCGCCAGGTCCGCTACCAGCCAAGTCGGGCCGAGGTGATCCTGCTGTGCGGCAGCGACTAGCGTTGGGTCGACATCGACGCCAAGGACCTGGTGGCCACGCCGAAAGAGAGCTGCGCCTACCCGGCCGGGACCACAGCCAGCGTCGAGGATCCGTGCATGGGCTGGTACTAGTGCATCTACCAGCCTTGCCTCGCCGTCGAGGTCGGCGCCCTCGGCAGCGAGTGTGCGGAACCGCTCTATGTACCACTCTGAGTGGCCTTCTTTGTGGGCGGTAAACCAACGTGGGACGGAAGATGCTTTTGGTTCATTAGTCACTGGTTCAGGTTAGCTGCGACATCAAGACACCAGGAGCCGCTTGTTCCACAGGTAGATTCCACCGTTAGCGGTGTCGGCTATCAAGAAGTCGAAGAGGTTCCACGTTTTGTTCACCCCTTGAA
>JAJZCF010000160.1 GCA_021846265.1 Actinomycetes bacterium
CCAACCAGAATGAGCTTGTCAACTTTAGGTGCAAACACGCACATCTCCCCAGCAAGAAACCACTTATATGCCGCTTGAGGATCGATACCTCGAGATTGCACCCACTCAGGCAGGTTTTGAGGGAACTGACCTTGAATGATTGCTCTGACAGCCGTATCAACCCCTCTATGCCCCAAATGGTACCGGGGGCTCGGAGTAAAAGTAGTACTTGCCACGCTGGGTCGGATTAGTAGGGCGGCTTAATCCCGAAAGTTTGTGAACTGCAGCGGAATGTCAAAGTCGGCTTCCTTGAGGCTTTGTATTACCGTTTGAAGATCATCTCTTTTTTTCGAGGAAACCCTCAATTGATCTCCCTGGATCGATGGCACTGTTCCCTTTAGAGCCAGGTCGCGGATGAACTTGGATATCTCCTTCCCCTTTTCCGTGGAGATTCCTGCGACTACTTTGACATTTTGCCTTACTGAACCCTTGGAACCTTCTATGAGGGGACCCCTTTGCAAGGACTTCAGCGATACTTGCCTTTTAACTAGTTTTTCCTCTAGGACCACCATGAGGGCTTTTATGCGATCCTCCGTCGAGGAGGAGAGATTGATCTCTTTGTCAGATATCTCGATATTCGAGTTAGTGTTTTTGAAGTCGAAGCGGGTGGCTACTTCTCGACCCGCCTGGTCGACGGCATTTCGGACTTCTTGCATATCAACTTCTGAAACTACATCGAACGTAGGCATAATCCGTTAGGCTATCCTGTTCTAACATGGGTCGGTGCCCGAGTGGCCAAAGGGAGCAGACTGTAAATCTGCCGGCACAGCCTACGGGGGTTCAAATCCCTCCCGGCCCACTAAATTTGGTGCCCGGTCTTGGCGACAGGACGGGGCACTTTATTTGTATGGCTCATCTCGAAAGGCGCCAGTGACCTGTTCTTTGCAGTCCGATTCTTTCAAGTCCTTATGCTCGGGGAAATTAGACTGACGACATGCGTGTTTTCGGCTTAAATCCCGTTAGATGGCATGCGGAGGACGCACCAAGAGGCGTAGGACTTGAAGCCTCTGATCTAGTAGAGCCAATCGTAATTGGGCTCGTTGCATCGGTGCTGATACTCGCTGGAACGCTTCAAAAGAACTCCCCATTTACTTCCAAGATTCCCGGGTCTTGGTATATCGGTGTTCCATCTCATCCTGTGCCGGGAAACCCGCTACTCGAGTTTCTCGCTCGATGGCTTGTCTACTTAGGGGTTGCGCTCGCTTGCTACGTCTGGGTGCGCCTCGTTCGGCTGGTCCGAAAGGGATACCGGATCTCGCCTCGGGCGTTGTGGAGCGCCTTTTGGACCTGGATAACCCCCTTGATGATTGCCGGGCCGCTCTTTTCGCGGGATGTTTACTCCTATGCCGCCCAAGGAGAGATGGTGGCAAGGGGAATAGACCCCTATTCCAACGGCCCTATCGCCCTGGGCTCGAACAGCTACCTTGCGACCGTTGACCCATTCTGGGTTAAGGCGAAGGCGCCATACGGACCCTTATTCCTCTACGTCGATAGCCTCTTTGTCCGATTCACGGACCATAATCCCTTGGCGACGGTGTTGTTGCTGCGACTGCTGGCGCTGCTGGGCGCTGTATTAATCGGAAAGTTTTCGATGCGGATAGCCACGCGACTGGGCAAGAGCCCAACTTTGGCCTTCGTACTTGTTGCCCTGAATCCAATGGTGATGTACCACTTTGCATCGGCGGGACATAATGACTCGATAATGACGGGGCTTATGCTTGCTGGGATCGCATACTTTCTTGAAGGTAGGCGGATTGTCGGAATAGTCTTTTGCGCGCTAGCGGCTGCTGTCAAGGTTCCGGCGATAGTGGCGGTTGGCTTCTTGGGCTACAACTGGATCGACGTCAAACCCTTTAGGAAGCGACTTCGAGGCGCTGCACTAGCCGTGATAATCACCGTGGTGGTTTTTGGCGCTTTGAAGGTTATATCTGGCCTCGGGTGGGGCTGGCTCTTAGCGTTGTCAACTCCGGGGGTAGTCGTTACTTCTGTAGCCCCGATGGTGGCTCTGGCCGATCTGGCACATCAGATTACCAACATCATAAATTTTGGCGCCTCTTTTACCACCTATGTATCCATTTTCCGCCTTGTCGGAGTGGCTATCGCTGGACTTATAGGGCTTGGACTCCTTTTGACCTCCGACCGAAAGAACCTCGTGCGGTTCATTGGTATAACTATGGTCACGGTGGTAGTCCTCGGTCCCGTGATCCAGCCCTGGTATATAGCCTGGGGACTTTTAGTGCTGGCCTGCTCCCCTGGAAAGCTCACGACTTGGGGAACCACGGTGATTTCCTTAGGCTCGATTGTTCTTGGAATCCCAGGTGGCCCATCAATAGCTTCGTGGATCTTGTATATATTTGTCGTCGGTCTCGCCGTTGTGATGCTTGGAGCGAGGTTACCTTTCTCTCCTAGTCGCCTTCGTAGGATGTCGCAAAGGATAGTTGATGACGGGGTAGCTCGAGTAAGACACGCTGTTGGGCTATATCGAGGGGCGGAGCCTGAGTAGTTTGGATTCGATTCTTCACGCCGAGGGGGCATCAGCGTTGGCTATCGCTACCGAAAGGGTGGTGATGATCGAACCTAGGCTCAAAAAGCTTGTTGACCTAGTGGGACTACCGACTTTTTCCCGATACGACGACGACAAGTCAGTGAGCGTTCGAGACTCAGAGCCAGAGGGACGTGACTCGTTTAGCGTCTTGGTTAAGGCGATAGCGAATCAGCAACTTTCCTCAAAGGCCGCCTCGACAATTCTTGCTCGACTGCGCGGAGCCTGCGGTGGCGTGATAAACGCTCAAGGCATAGTCAGCTTGGAACCAGAGGGCTTGAGGCCATTAGGATTTTCTGGTTCAAAATCACTCGCACTCTATGAACTTGCGATGCATGCCATCGACAAGAGCCTCATTCTTGATGGGATTGACCACCTGTCTAACGAGGAGATTATTTCTGTGATTTCGTCCCAGAGAGGCTTGGGAAAATGGAGCGCCGAAATGTTTTTGATTTTTCACCTCGGTCGATTGGACGTGTGGCCAATCGACGATCTCGGGGTAAGGAAGGGTTATTCTTCGATATTCGGTCTTGATGAGTTGATCAAACCGAAGGCGCTAGATCCACTTGGGGAAAGATTCAGGCCCTTGAGGACGATTTTGGCCTGGTACTGCTGGGCGGCGGTAGATCAGGGGAATGAGCTTTGGGATTGATCTCTCGAACTGCACACTGAGTCCAAAAGGGCTACCCAGTGTCACGCCCATCGAGTTTGGGCTAAAGCAAATCACCGGAGGGCCGCTTGATCTAACAACTCTAAAAGGGATCCCCTCCGTCTCGAAGTACTACGAGAAACCCGATTCGTCATCGTTATTGCTTCAGTTGTATCGATTAGTTCAGCATCTTTTGCATGACCGTGACGTCTAGCCATTTCGAAAATTTGCGACCAACTTCCTTTTCGATGCCAATGGTTCGAAATCCGACCGACTTGTGAAGTTCTATCGAGGCGACGTTGCCTACAACTATTCTCGCTATGCAGGTATGAAAGCCGCTAACTGCGGCGATTTCGAGCAATCTTGAAAGAAGTAATTTTCCCGTGCCCCTTCTTCGGTGGCTGTGGTGAAGGTAGATCGAGTCTTCGACCGTCGTGTTGTAGCCTGCCCTCAGCTTGTACGAGGATAGAGAGGCATAACCGATGATTTCACCATGATCTATCGCTACTAGCGCTTGGTGAACCCCTGAATGGCGAGCTATCCACCTTTCTTGCTGAGAGGCTGTTCTTGGGTCAATCTCCAAGGTGACAGTGGAGTTGAGGACCTCGTAGTTATAGATCGAAGCGATCTGAGCGGCGTCTTCCAGTCTGGCTGGGCGGATTTCCATGTCACAACTGTATTTGCTCAAAATGGGTTCCGACAATTTTGTGACGGAGAAGCGCTGCCAAATGGTATTTGGCTAAATTATTCGATCGTTACGCCTGTGTTTTCAGCCCTAAGATCGAAATGAGTGGAATTGCGTAGTGAATTTTTATCTCCTTGGGGGATAATGGCGGGGGGAACGCACAAATTAACGGTAGTATTTATCGGGCCGCCCCCTTAGCTCAGTCGGCAGAGCACAGCCATGGTAAGGCTGGTGTCGTCGGTTCGATTCCGACAGGGGGCTCTCTGGCGGCGTAGCTCAGTAGGTAAGAGCACACGGCTCATAATCGTGGGGTCGTCGGTTCGAGTCCGACCGCCGCTACCGGAGCATA
>JAJZCF010000161.1 GCA_021846265.1 Actinomycetes bacterium
TCAGTAGGAACCAGGGTGATTCCTACGATAATGCCCTGAGTGAGAGCAACAACGCTTTGTACAAGGCCGAGATGGTCCGACCGCACGGTGGCTTCAATGGGACCGCAGATCTCGAGTGGGCGACACTACTCTCGGTCGATTGGTTCAACAATCGGAGACTCCATAGTTCGATTGGAATGATTCCGCCGTCAGAATTCGAGGCCAACTACTACACTCAAAGAGAACTTGAGAACCGATCGGTTCTCAAGTAACTGAGTCTCCACTATTCCCGGGATATATCAGCTTAGACTTTCAGCAAATGATCAGCAGCTGCTGTTGTCCTAATGCAACCCACCAAGCTCATCGTTCCGTGTTACTCCAGCGTTGCAAACTTCCCTACGGCGTCAACACATTATGAGCTTCCCGATGGATATGAAACTAGCAAAAAAGAATGCTTATAACACCTGAAGCAAAATCTGTTAGACTCCGCATACATGGCTGAAGGTAGTTTACCTAAGGGCCACATGGACGGAGGCTCATGTCAGCGCACGGGAAGGCTATATTTCCTGGCGACTTCACCGCTAATTTTGTAGAGCCAGCCAACGAAGGCAATGTGCATGTAGCGGCTAAGCCTCATCGGGATTTTGCCAAACTGGGCGATCTTTCCGGCAAACTGGCCAAAGCCATTGAAATAAGAAGGACGCCTTGGGAACGGGGGCTGTTGCTAACTCGGCACTTTGAGCCAGAGAAATCCATGCCAACTTTGCTCAGCGATGGAATCACTTTTTTGTCAACCCTTCCTACTGGCGGTCCTTGCGCTCGCACACCGGTACTTCGACGACGACTAGCCGGCACTTGGCTAAGCCAATCCAATTTCGACCCACGCCCCAGAGCCACGTTTTGAGTTCATTACCACAAAATGGAACCGAGGGCCTCAGTGATCGGCGACAGTGGGCGCTGGAGACGTGCAGCAAGTTGCCGGCCGCCGAATTGGCCTACCCCTTCACCATGTCCACTGCAGTATTTAAGATTGCCCGCAAGATGTTTGCGTTAGTCAATCTAGATGACCACCCAGGACGAATCACACTTAAATGCGACCCTGATTTTGGCGGGCTGCTAATTCATCAGTACGACGACATCAATCACGGCTATCACATGAATAAGCGACATTGGATCACCATTACGCTTACTTCCTCCGTACCAACCGACCTCCTTGAAGACCTGATATCTGATTCCTATGACTTAGTTGTCGCATCTCTAACAAATAGCGCCCGGCTCTCTTTGGAAACGAGCGACCGCCAAGGCGCACCTATTGCGCCAACAAGCCATACCGAGCCCTGACTCAACCTCCGGGCCCCACCCTTTTTCCCAAAGCAAAGACTTTCTGACGACAAATACCGTCTCGACTACGTCAGGGCAATGAAGCAAAGAGTCTCGAACTCCATACGAACATCCACGCAAGCTCCCGAATGGACGCTTCCGGCCCGAGAGAAGCTTCCATTTTTCAAACTTGCACCGAAAGAATGGTTGGCTGACCCACGAGCTCCAGATTTGCCTTCTTACCAAATCCGTCTGTCCCTTCTTCAATGCTTACGCAGAAACCGGACGACAAAAGGACGTAGTAGCGCACTTGATCATTCAGATCGGTAGGCGCTCCTCGGGTTCATAGAACGAGGTGCAAAGATGGCCGACACATAAACACCGCTAAACCATCATTAGTGCATCTGTTTTCAGTTCAATCCAACTAGCTGTTCGACCAAGAACTTCAGCAAGATCTTAAGTCACAGATGCCGCATGTTAACGGCCATTGAGAACTGCGACGACGCTTATTTCAGTCATCATGGCCGAATGCTTAGCTCGTTGGAGTTATCCAAATCAGTTGGCCGGACATTCCAAATCGGCCTCGCTACAGATATCTGTAGGATCAATCAACGAGTAGCTCGATTGTACGACACAACCCTGGACATACTTCGCCGTTACCATTCGCGAACCATCGACTATTCGCAGCATCGTGCGACTCCACGCTTTAGCCAAATCAACCCAGTGACAAAATATCGCCCCAACAAACCTCACTCATGAACCATCCAGCCTGAAGGCAAAGGATTCGTGAACTAATGTGGGCGCCCTCTGGGTCAGCCAGTTTTACCGTTTCTATTGCCCGTCTGAATCAAGCGGCTACTTAGTTCCTGCCGAGCATCCGGTCGTTCCTCCGATTCGTACCCGGAACGGACCTTATCCACAGTTCCTACGCAGAAAGCGCTTGCGAGGCCCCACGCATTGTACTTCTAAAGACGTTAGGCCATGAGCAATCTTCCCAAGAAAAGAAGTATTTGCAAAACAGTTGTTTTTGATTCCGCTCTTTTTACGTCGGCACCACGCAAGGGAGCCAATCAGTGTTATCCAAGAGCATTTCATAAGCCACCGGCAATAACCCTGATCCCGGAAGCTGGAAAAACCGACCCACTTCCAACCCGAAAATAAGAAACCTCTCACTTAACCAAAGGTAAAACACGCCCAATTAATCGAGATGATGCGAATCCAAATGGGCGTGCCCGATGCAAGAAACTACCTGGCGAAGCCGAGATAAAACCGACTTCCGAAAATATCAGAGTCCAGCTTCGATACGAGCCTTTAGGGATTCCGGGTCGGCCGACCCGACAATCCATTCGTCATATTTAGCACCTTCAAAAACGACCCGCACCCCCTTCGCCGTATTGTGGTGAACGGCTGCGAAGATCTTACGGTCGTCGCTGTAAACGGTAGCCACCTCCGCGTGGCCAGGCAGTCGTAAGCCGACCTTGAACCCATGATCCGCTGGCCCATGGGCATCTTCCAGCACTTCGACGGACCGCACAGCAGAGAGGGGCTCTCGCAAATCCCCGTGTACCGCCTCAAGCTTTTCAGTTTGAGAAAGATGCAGGACTATTTCGGCACCTTCCATCTCAAGCTCTGCCATCCCAAACCCCCAAGACTGTAGCGTTAATCACCGCATAAATACTACTACCGAGGATAGTGTTACGGTTCTTGAGACATGGCAGACGCTAATCTCCTATTAAATCCTTTGCGGCTCGTTATGGTGCCTTCCCCCTTAGGCGAAAGTGCCCGTAGGCAACCAAACTCTTCGCAAATCTTGGTGACGTGCCAGCCAAAAGCATTTAACGCCACGTGACCCTCATTTTCAGAATCAACGTACGCCAAAATTGCAGCTAAGCGCCGCACTCGTGATGCAACAGAATACACCCATGCGCTTCAATCCTTCGCAGTTCAACTCCAGCCCAACAAATCAATAGCAATGACTCCCGTACATCAAGTTGAGGTCATTATCGCTTATATGGCGAACCCGCTTGCCGATGCGGAACGCTGCTTTACGAGCGACCCCCGGACTTAGTTCGAGATGGTGCTGGCTAAGAGAGGGCTGTCCTCCGCGTCCTAGCAGGTCAATAATCCCGAAAGAATATTCGTGCTGGTATAGGAGAATGAAGTTGTCTGAGTGGCCAGAGCAAGACGCCATCCACTACCGGACGGCACAGAAGTGGTTCAAGGACGGAAAGCTGCCCGTCCCCGCCATTCGCATATCGAGCGGCGGCCACCTAGGCAATCAAGGTCTTCAAGTACCTAGATGTGGGAGGGATAAGGCGCCGAAGACAGGGCAAACGTGGCTTCAATGACGCTCTCTATGACGCCGCTCTTCGCGAGATCCGTCGTCAGCTCACTTACAAGTGCTCTTGGTGTGGATCGGAGTTGTGGGTCACGGATTGGTGGTACCCGTCGTCAAAGCTCTGCTTTTTATGTCGGATGAAAAATGCGGGTCTCTTACGATCCGCATGCGTGTTTCGCTGCGAGCACTGCGG
Organism: Actinomycetes bacterium; assembly: GCA_021846265.1. Lineage (GTDB taxonomy): Bacteria > Actinomycetota > Acidimicrobiia > Acidimicrobiales > Acidimicrobiaceae > JABEUN01. The sequence goes on from JAJZCF010000161.1 coordinate 3,831, forward strand.
ACTGGTTATCGATCGAGAGCTCAATGCAGCAAAAAACTTTGAAGTTCTGGAAGAGTTTGTGTGCGTACCTGAATGTACAGTTGATGACCGGTAAATTAGTTGATTAATCCATTCTCTCCATCCTCCCATTGAGCCTGGTACCGGACAATGACACCCGCAGTCAACAAGGGCGTGCCCGAGCCGGAGGCCAGAAGGCCGATGGAGAACAGAAAAAGTCCGCCCAGCACAGTTCTGCTGGGAACCACTCTTTTGATCGGGAAGTTACTGTCGCCGCCGGCCCCGTCGCTAGTTTTGGCGGAGTCGTACACAGCCCCAACAATGCGGTGGTTTGATGCCTCCGGCATCTGTCCATGTGACGGTAGCAGGGATGATTATTAGCCTCCCGAGAGACCCGAACACGAGGTCTCGTGGTCTGCGAGATAA
>JAJZCF010000162.1 GCA_021846265.1 Actinomycetes bacterium
TGTCGCCGAGTTGCTACTTCAAAAGAATCGTGCATCTCTTTATGCCACTGTTCTGCTTCGGTTTTTCCGTAACCTTTATCGATAAGAAACTCGCTAATGGGGCACTCCAAGAAGCTCGTACGACTTAGAAAGTTTCCCGCATGGAGGTACTCCCAGTTATATGCCAAGGCTCCAAGAAAGTATCCTAAACGACGAGGGTCTGCTCCAGCCCATGATCTTGATCTGAGCCATTCGCCTACCCTTTCGGGCGGCATCGGACTCGCCAGGGTGTGACCTTGCCCATACTTAGCACCGAGGACACTCACGGCCTCCAAGACCGGGTCATGATCTATTCCATCGACGACGACATCGTGGAAGAAGTCCTTGCCCATTTCAATTACAGTTCGAATTACTCCCAATGTTTTAATCGGTTCACTACTGATCTCTTTGACTATCGCCTCGTTAACCCGAACCAGCTCAAACGGAAGGCCCACTATATGCCTTAAACTGCTGTATCCGGCTCCCATATCGCCAATAGAAAGCTTCACACCAGCCTTCAATAGGGAGTTAAATGGCTCATTATCGCGAATCTCGTCTAAATCCTGATCTTCCAGCAGCTCGACTGTTAGTCGGTGCGGCTGGACGCCATACGACCCAAGCTGTTCAATGATCCACCTAGTCACTTCGGAGCGTTTTAGCGTTGCAGGAGCAAGATTGATCGAAAGGTCAAAATCATGGCCATCTCCATGCCACCTCCTGAGCCAATTCAGACCAGTTTCCAGCTCTTTTTTAAACAGAGCTTCAAGCTCTGTTTCCCTAAGTGTGGAAAGTAAGTTTCTAGGCCTGACGATACGTCCTCCGCCATCCCGCAATCGAGCGAGGGCCTCGAATTTCTGCACCGCTCCTGTAGAAAGATCAACTATCGGCTGCATAAATATTTCGAGCGGATCCGAAAGAAACAGCTCCCCGTACCGAACGATGTCCTGAGATGAAGGTTGGCCGGGTTGGGCTAGCAGCCCGACGAGCCGCTCCCATCGACCTTGTAGGGCTAAGGTTATGGAACGAGATGATCCGACAGAAAACTGCCTGGAGCAGGAGGTGCCAATTGCCAATGTGTAGCGGACGCCTTGCTCGTCCCCCAGGGAAATACTGATCCCACCCTTTATCCCAGATCTTTCAAAAAGCTCTCTGAACCCAACGTCCGCTTGTTCAAAAAACAAGGTGTCTAAGTCCTCAATGCTACCACTCCTCCAAGTCCTAGAGGTCGGAGAATCAGCCGGAGTTGGACGATCGGTCAGGGTCAGGGCTAGCGCGTCCATCAGCGGTTGCACATCTTGTGCATTAGCTTTTTGTCTGTAGAGTTGAAGCTGAAATGAACCGTCGGATTCAAGTCTAAACAACGAACAATTTACTATTCCTGGAAGGTCTGCTAGTGCCTCGAGCTCCAAAGCAATCAAGGACTCAGGGTCATCAACAGTTTCCGAAAGGGATCTAGCCAAGTACTGATCATACGCTTCCAGCACCTCCTGCATCGCTTCTAGTTCGCTGTGGACCAGTATCAACAATCGGCTATCCATAACTTTTAGAGCGAGATCACGGCTTCTCGAACTGATCTCACTCGCTTCCAAACGGACAGCTAGCTGTCCACGAAAGGCGCTATATGCCTTACTCGCAGCGCTGCCTGAAATCCCAATCAAGGCGTGCACGGTACCTGAAAAGTTAGCCTCACGGACAATGTCCGCTTCGGTAGCGTTCGGAGACAAAAGCAGCCGAAGCTTTTCTTCCTGCCGACGAACAAATGAGATCGCTTGGGGGGTGGCAGTTGCACCGCCCGAGGCAACTTGTTCATCAGCTAAGACAAGTTCATGGTAGAAAGTGTCGACAAAAAGAGAAATCTCTTCTTCAGCTTGACTTAGTATCAGAGAAAGCGCCAGGTGCTCCTCGGCAACAAAGGGGTCAATGTCTTCACCTGCTCCTTGCGCTCCGCGGAAAAATGAAGCCAATCGCCACCAATCAGCAGAACTAGGTTTCCTCGCCTTAATCTGATACATGGCAAAGTCAGCCATTCGCAGCAAAGCGTCAGGGTCCTGTGCATCCCCAGGATAAAGAGCAACACCCATGCTCATCCCGACCTTTACGATTCGCCCATCACCTAGGTCGAAAGGAAGTTCTATCGCCCGATATAGATGACTGAAGATCGCGTCTAGCTGCTCCTTTATCTGAAATTCATCCAGATCTTCGACGACAATGACGAACTCGTCTCCGCCCAATCGAACCAGGAGGTCAGTGTTCCTAAGGAGGTCTCGGAACCTGTTCGCTAGTTGTCTCAGTAAGTCGTCTCCAACCTCGTGCCCAAAGCGATCGTTTACGGACTTGAAATCGTCCAGGTCTATGAGTCCCACAGCTACCGTAGAAGCACTTCGCTTGCTCCGCGAAATGGCAAGCTTCAAATTGTCTTCCAGCAGTCGCCTGTTCGGAAGGTCCGTAAGGGCATCAAAGAGTGCTTGTCTCTCAAGTTCCTCTGTCAGGTGATGCCGATCGGTCACATCGACAATGGTCCAAACCACAATGTGGTGTTCTGAGTCGTCCTCTTCGAGCAGTCGCCCGTGGATGTCAACGTACTTCATCCCTCCATTTTTAGAAAGCACCCGAAGATCAGACAGTGAGCCTGCACGATTGCGAAACACTTCGTCCGCCAAAGCACCCATTCGTCCGTACTCAATATTGTCGGGATACACGAACTTAGAAACCTTGCCCACAACTTCCTCAAAGCTGGAGTAGCCCAATATGTCGAGGAAAGCCTGGTTCACTTCGACATATATCCGCTCTGGATATTGGACCATTCCAATTGCGACTACCGTGCTAGAAAGGAGCGCCTTCCGCATGTTACTGAGGTCCAAGATTTTTGCTTCATCCTTGTGACGCTCGCCTATGTCGACATGGGTCCAAATTATTCTTCGGTGACCATCGCCCTGGTCGAGATTCTCACCAGACATGTCCATCCAACCGGTAGTTCCATCTACCTTCTGATACTGCAGGCTCTTTAGTACTCCCCTATCTCCTTGAAACACCGACTCAGAGAAACTTGCAACCAAGTAGCGAGTAGCATCATCAGGAAAAAACTCGCCACTGAAATGACCCTGCAGTTCCGAGACCTCCGTTGCGCCAAAGATCTCCAGCGCCTTGTCATTTACGTATTCAACTTGCCGCTCTGGGTATCGAATTATGCTCAGCCCAACCGTCATGCCATCCAATAAGGCCTGGCTAAAGATATTGGTCTTCTCGAGCTCTATCTCTAGCTCTTTGCGCTTGGTAGTATCTCGCATCGATACGATTAAATGAGTTATCACCCCTTTCGTATTTACCAATGGGGTGATAGCTAATGAGTTCCAGAAAGGAACCCCGTCTTTACGGTAGTTTAGGATTTCAAAGTTTCCCGGCTCACCGGCGTCCAAAGCGGTCCTTATCTTCATTCTGGTTTCCGGATCGCTTCCCGCCCCCTGAAGAATATTAAGATCGCTCCCTAGTACGTCGTTCTGCTCGTAGCCGGTGATCTGAGTAAAGGCTCCATTCACGAAGATTACAACTCCATGATCGTCAGAAACACAAACACCTTCGCTCAGACTTTCCAACGCTTGCCCGAGCAACTCGACCCGATCGATGGTCGACATCCAATCAAGCCCAAACGACAAGTCAGCAGCTAGCTCAACCAGTAGATCTTGCAGTTCCGGGTCGAAGGAGTACTCCGAGTCGACATAGAGAGCCAGCACCGCATAGATGCTTGATGATCTATAAATTGGTAGCACCGAATTATATTTCAGTCCATACTTGTTCGCTCGAGCCTTCCAAGGAGCCAAGATACCGTTCTCTTCGTAGTCGGCCGCGAAGATTACCTGCTTTGCACGCCAGCACTGGCCCACACTGCCCATTCCCTCCGGCTCAGACTGGTCAATCGAAATCTCCAGGCCATCTAGGTATCCCATTGCCGGGCCGGCAGAGGCCACAAAGTCGAATCGACCATGCTCGTTTGGAACGCCAATCCAAGCCAGAGACAAATTTGCGTGTTGCACCACAAGGCTGCAGATCAATGAAAAAAACTCGTCTTCGTCTTCGGACTGAAAGATTAGGCGACTTGCTTCAGCCCGCAAAGAGTTGAAAACCAATAATCGGCGAATGTGTTCCACGTGAAGGGCCAACTGCTTGTTTTGACCCTTGCGAACTTGATCCGAAAAATAAAGTGAGACCCCGAGCAGAGAGACC
>JAJZCF010000163.1 GCA_021846265.1 Actinomycetes bacterium
TCTCAGCGAGGCCTTCAGACGCAGTTGCATTGGCAGTACGAGTTGCCGCTCCAATATTTGTTGCATCGGATGTTATGGCCCTCGAGGGGTTTGTAGTCGCCCTGGAAAGCGACGAACTTGCTTCAGCTGATGATGAAAATCCGGAGAAGCTGGTTGTGGAGTTTAGAGATTTTTTGGAGCATATTAATCCCGAGGACTTTTCCTAGTCGACCATTCGATCTGAGATGAGTCGGGGCATACGGCTTTCGGAACGGCTAAATAGTTGATCAAAAAGTGGTCCAAGCGAAGCCTGGACAAATTTACCATTGGGCAATCAGCCATCACCGAGGCGGCGCTTTACAACTTTCAATTGTTCACCGTAGTTCAGGGATGAACTTCGCAATTTGGGTGAAATTTCAAAGGATAGACCTCGTCACGGCTCAAGCGACAGACAGATGATTTCGACAATCGGGTTTACCTATTCGAACTCTGCTGCGCTGCCCAGGGATGGAAGTACGGAGTAATCTCCGATCTCAGGTTGGGCGTGTGAGTTGCATCGGAAGAAATTTGGAAAAGGTCGGCGCTAATTCAAACCTAAACTCCGGCCCAGGGGTAGCGAAACTACTTTCAGCAAAGGTGGATGAAAATATCAAAACCCGACGAATGGTTTTTTGTACGATTCATGTAACTGCAGTCACCAGAATGCGTCGATTTGCCTAGCGGCTTTGATAATCGAGTGCCTTGAAGTTCAAAGCGCCCTGGTCGAATCACTGACTGTGATCATGATGGTTCAAGCTCAGGTTGAAGCTAGCACTATTTGCTTTTTAGTCGAATCATTTATGATTTTCTCAGTTGAGGGTTAATAGTTGCCGACAAGCTTTTGATCGGGTAGCATATTCAAGCCGTGTAATTACTGTTTTTGCTTTCTCCGACTGATTCGGAGGCGAGGGACTGAGGGAGGCCAATGGATTCCGCTTACGGATATCGAGGGCCGCAGGCATGTGCCATAGTTGGGATCACCTATAGGCAGCTTGACTACTGGGCCAGAACTGATCTCATTAGACCATCACTGGCTGATGCTTCAGGCTCTGGTTCACAGCGCCTCTACTCATACCAAGATCTGGTTCAGCTTAGGATAATTAAGCAGCTTCTAGCGGGCGGACTCAGTTTAAAGGCAGTGAGGTCTGCGATGATCGAGCTGCGCAAGCTCCTTGACGACGACGCAACAGGCGCTGACCTGATTGTTGTAGGAAAGAAGTCCGTTTATCTCCGAGATGGAGAAGACCTCATAGACCTACTTCGCAGGCAGCAGCTCGTGATGGGCATTGTGGTGTCACTTAGCGATCTACATCGTGAACTAGACACCAAAATAATTGAGTTGAACCCGCCGACTATGCACGAGAATCAGCAGGTTTTGCCGTTTGCTTCAGACGAGCCCGGGAAAACCGATGGCCGTCAGGTGTCGAAGACTGGATAGTTTCTCCCCAATTATTTTGCTCCGCAGAAACTCGCCATGCTTAGGAAATCCTTAGGAGCCTACATAGCTGGATGGCCCGTCTGCGTCGAAGCTAGCTGGCGCACTGCGTCGTCTGGTTTTCAATAATAATTTGCAGCGTGGGAGATTGTTCGGTGAAATGGCTAGCATCAAGATTTAATGACTAAACGGACTCCTCTTTATGACCTTCACCTGGAACTTGGCGCCAAAATGGTGCCATTCGGGGGTTGGGACATGCCCCTTTCCTATCCCGACGGTACCGTCGCTGAACACATGGCGTGTCGAACAGGCGCCGTCGTTTTTGACGTATCCCACCTGGGAACACTGGAGTTTGAGGGAAGTGACACATTCTCGCATCTGCAAGATCAGCTCAGTAATGACTTGGGCAAAATTGCGGAGGGACGCACCCAGTACACCCATCTCCTCGATGAGCAGGACGCTTCAATAATTGATGATCTCATTGTTTGGTGGGTTGGAAATAACAACTTTCACGTCCTGCCTAATGCAGCAAACACCGATGTAGTGCGCGAAAGTTTGGGCGGAAGAGATACAACCCAAGAAAGAGCCTTAATTGCTGTGCAGGGCCCAATGGCAAGGGAACTTGCAGCGACGTTTGTGCCAGAGGCTGCTGCTGTCGGAAAATTTCGAGTCATTGAGTTTGAGTACAAAGGCAAGACTGCGCTGGTAGCTGGCACCGGATATACAGGCGAAGACGGCTTTGAGTGCTACATTCCGGGCGAGCTTGCCCAGGCATTTTTCAAGGATTTGATGAATGCTGGCATTGTTCCAGCTGGCCTCGGGGCGAGGGACACTTTGCGTCTGGAGGCGGGACTCCCGCTCCATGGCCACGAGCTGAAAAAAGGCATTTCTCCGCCCGAAGCGAACCTGGATTGGGTCGTCGGATACTCTAAGCCTGACTTCCGAGGAAAAGCGGCCGTTGAGTCCCGTAAAGAGCGGGGACTTCGTTATCGACTTTTTGGCGTTCGCTCAATCGGCCGCCAGCCGCTACGTGAAGGTGCATCGGTATATTTGCAGGGACGATCTATCGGGCAACTTACAAGTGGGAACTTTTCTCCGATGCTCAAGACTGGCATCGGTTTCGCGCTTTTGGAGCCAGCGATGACGATGGATGTCGAAGTTGAAGTCGACATGCGAGGTCGACGAGTGCCCGCTCTTATCACAACATATCCTTTTTACAAATCTACAAAGTAGTGATTGTCTGATCGTCGAAGGGGGCTATGAGTGGGAAGTTTTGTTCCACATACTGACACGGAAATAGAAGAGATGCTTGCGTCTTTGGGTTTGGAAGAGATCGATGATCTTTATGACCACCTTCCCGATGGCGCTAGGTTCAAAGGTGACTTGTCGATCCCAATAGGTGTCTCAGAGGCCGACGTGTTGGACCTTATGGAGTCTCTGGCTAGCAAGAATCGACCGACAGGGAGGGAACTGATCTGTTTTGCCGGTGCCGGTGCCTACGATCACGACTTCTCCACGGCGGCGGCGGCGTTAGCGAGTCAGTCGGCCTTCGTGACCTCTTATACCCCTTATCAACCAGAGGTTGCCCAAGGCGTGCTCCAGGCGCTTTTTGAATACCAAAGCCTCATCAGCAGGGTGACGGGACTAGATGTTACGAATGCTTCTCTCTACGACGGTGGCACTGCCCTCGTAGAGGCTGTGAACCTAGCGTGCGCTCATTCCAAGAGGTCGCGGGTGCTCGTCTCTAGGGGAATTCACCCCCACTATCGAGAGATGATCCAAACCTATGCAAAAGGCAGCGGGCACGAAATAGTTGAAGTCGGCCTAAGTGGATGTTCAACTGACCTAGATGGCGTGAGCTTGCAGGGTGCGGCTGCGCTTTGTATTGGGTACCCCAACTACTTAGGGGAGATTGAAGACCTGGAAGCGGCGAAGCGGCTTTGCGAAGCCTCGGGGGCGCTTCTCGTAGTGGTTTATGACCCGGTGTCCGTTGCAACCTTGAGATCCCCAGGGGATATGGGGGCCGACGTCGCCGTAGCTGAGGGTCAGTCTCTAGGCATACCGCTATCTTTCGGTGGACCATATTTGGGCCTGTTTTCCGCCAAAAGTGAACTTGTTAGGTCGGTGCCGGGTCGGCTGGTCGGCGAGACCGTCGATGTAGATGAGAAAAAGGCCTATGTGACGACTCTGCGAACCAGGGAACAGGACATTCGCAGAGAAAAGGCGTCCTCGAATGTCTGTACAAATCAAACCCTGATCGCAATTCAGGCGGCAATCCACCTGTCCTGGCTTGGAAAATCGGGATTTAGCGAACTTTCGAGGCGCTGTTTTTCAGCTACCCGATACTTGGCAGATGGTATCTCCCGAATACCGGGTGCCAAGGTACTAAACAGGAACTACTTCAGGGAGTTTGTGGTAGAGCTCCCTATTGACGCAGGCACGGCGATCGAGAGAATGGCTGAGCGTGGATTTCTGGCCGGGGTTGCGATTGGCGAAGGGTTCGAGGAGTCGCCTTTGGTCGGGACACTCCTCGTTACCGCAACGGAGAAGCGAACTAAGGCGGAAATCGACGGCTATCTGCAGACATTGAAAGAGGTTGTGGCAAAGTGACCGAACTGTTTGACTTTGCAGGAGGCGGCGTTGCATCGTCGTCGCCATTGGTGGGCTCAGACACCGAGCCAACGATATTCGAACTATCCGTTCCCGGACGTAAGGCAGTTTCGTTCAGGAATTCGGGTGTTGAACTTTTAGACCCAGCTTCGATTCTTGAGTCGAGGTTTTTGC
>JAJZCF010000164.1 GCA_021846265.1 Actinomycetes bacterium
TACGCTCCTTTCAATCCACCCCAGAAGTTGGTCACCCTAGGGAATTTGGGTGATCGAGTCTAGGGAGTTTACTTTGATCCTCTGCACAACTAGTCGGACTGCCCGTTACCATCGAAACCTGATCGGAGAAGACGCAGCCAATGCCTTTCGACTTTAAGAAGCTGGCCCAAGGTGGGGCGATCTCCAGCATTACCGACCCTGCTGCACTCTTCGACGCGCTCCCCAATAAATAAGGCCGAGGGCTACGGGTACCTTAGGGCTGTCCAGAAGACGATCCTGGATGCTTGGTCGCCTCGACGAGACGAGCGAGACCCGGTTATCAAGACGAACACCGGCGGAGGCAAGACCATCGCCGGGCTGCTGATCTTTCAAGCCTGAATCCACGAGGTCGTCGCGCCGGCCCTCTATCTGGCCCCTGACCCGCACCTTGCCAAGCAAGTTCTCGAAGAGAGCGCAAGACTCGGCCTAACAACGGTCGACGACCCCCAAAAACAGCGAATTCCTGAGCGGCGAGGCGATCTGCGTCACCACAATGCAGGTCCTAATCAACGGCAAGTCTCGCTTCGGACTGGTTGGCGCCACAGGACGCCAGCCGCTACCGGTTCGGGCGATCGTGGTTGACGGCGCGCACGCAGCGCTCGCCCTTGCAGAGGACCGAACGTTTCTTCGCATCCCTTCAAGCCATCCGGCCCACAAAGCGCTCCTTGAGATGATCGACGAGGATCTAAGCCAGCAAGGAATTAATGCCCTCTTGGACATCCGGGAAGGAGACCCGACCGCGACTCCACTTCGCATTCCGTTCTGGGCGTGGTACGACAAGCTCGACCAGGTGCTGCAGACCCTTCGCCCGCATCGCTCAGATACCGTTTTCGAATGGAGCTGGCCCCTGGTCGCTGACATACTGCCCTGGCGCCAGGCAACGATCAGCGCGGAGATGATCGAGATAACTCCGCTGTGCCCCCCAATCGAGAAGCTGCCCAGCTTCGCTGACGCCGAACGCCGCATTTACCTCACGGCGACTCTCGCCGACGACAGTGTTCTCGTGACGCACTTCAATGCGGACGCGCAGACTGTTTCCGCCTCCATCGTTCCCGACAGTGCCGCCGATCTCGGAGACCGGCTTATCCTCGCCCCGCAAGAACTTAACCCCTCAATCACCCACGAAGCGATCCGAGCCACCGTCAGCGCCCTCGCCAATGATCACAACGTCGTCGTCCTCGTCCCAAGTCATCGACAGGCGAGTCTGTGGAACTCAGAAGCCGACGCCACCGTCAGCACCTCGGAAGACCATCAGCGCCGTCGTCGGGCGCCTGAAGACGGGCCACATCGGGGTCGTTGTTATCATCAACCGCTACGACGGTATCGACCTGCCCTACGCAACCTGCCGTGTCTTGATCATCGATGGCCTGCCCCAGGCATTCAGCCTCACGGAGCGGCGGGAAGCCGTCGCCCTCCGAGACAGCGAAGCCATGGTCACCCGCCAACTCCAGCGCTTGGAACAGGGCATGGGAAGAGGCGTACGAAGTAGAGATGACCGCTGTGCGGTGATTCTGCTCGGAGCCCGTCTGACCCAGCTCGTGTCGCGAGCCGACATCTTGGGGCGACTCTCACCGGCAACCAAAGCCCAGCTGAATCTCTCGCGTCGCGTCGCCAGCGGTCTCGACGGCGCAACGATGGACGACCTCGAGGGCGTCATCAGACAAGTTGTCGATGGCGATCCCGGGTTTCGCGAGATCTCCCGCGAGGCACTCGTCGGGGTGGCCTACGGGCCGGCGCTCCTCTCTCCGACAGCTGTCCACCTGCGACAAGCCTACGACGCCGCTATCGGAGGCCGACTGGATGAATCCCGCGATCACGCGGATAGTGCCGTCCAGGCCGCCCTCGAAGCGGACGACAAGCGTTTAGCGGGATGGCTCGGCGAAACCCTCGCCACCTACCTCCACCCAGTCGATGCCATGCGAGCTCAACAGGCACTAACTGCAGCGACTGGACGTAACCCAGCTGTCCTGCGGCCGCGAAGTGGGCTGTCCTATCGGCGTGTCAAAGCCCCCGATGCCCAGTCGAGGTTAGCCTGCTCGAACCTTCAACAGCGTTATCTCGATGGGGCCCAACTTCGTCTCGGCATCGAAGCAGTGCTCGCCGACCTTGTCTGGGACAATGAACGTACCGACGCTACCGAGGACGCTCTCGCTGACCTCGCGGGCCTCATCGGGCTCGTAAGCCAGCGCCCCGAGAGATTTTGGTCGCGGTAGCGACGTCCTCTGGGCTCTCTATGACGGAAAGTGCGCGGTGATCGAAGCCAGAAGCGGTGCGACCGGCGCCAAGATCTGGAAGAAAGACATCAACCAGTTGGCCGGCTCGGTAAAATGGTGCAAAGGGGAGTATGGCAGCGAAGCGATAGTTATCCCGCTCATGATGCGTCCGGTGATCATCGTCGAACGCTCTGGAACTCCGCCCTCTGGTACCCGGATCCTCAATGGGGAGAAGCTGGAAGCGCTAAAGACTGCCGTCCTCGCGTATGCCACCGCCCTCGTTCACCAAGACGCCTATCGCAACCAGGGGAAAATCGCCGAGCAACTCAGTCAGCAAAAACTGCTGGCCGGAGACATCATCAACACGTACAGCATCGCTTGCAGACGGGAGACTTGAGAGCCGATAGGGTCAATGCCCATTGGAACTCGGTAAGGTGAGTGGCCATCTGATGTTCCGTCAGTCAGATCACAACCTGTTGGAGCTGACCCACCGGCCGTTGCGCTCACCCCTTGAAGCCAAGCATCAGCTAGATTGAGCCGTGTGAACAGAAAGCAACAGCTGGCGGAGATGATTGACAGGTTTGTAAAGGAAAGTGGCAAGCGACACTCCGAAATCGCAAGACTGGCCAAGGTAGACACCTCAAGCCTTAGCCGATGGAGACGAGGGGAGCAAGGTTGTCCGGCATATCGCATGAATGATCTTGCCAAGGCACTTAACTTCAATGAAATCAAGCCGCAACCCTTCTAAAACTTGCGCTGGAGGTCGAACAAGAGAACCAAAGGGAAAGAGATGCACTGCGATCGCCAGGGCTCCGTGGTGAAATACACGAACCTAGAGAATCGCTGAAGAGCTTAGAAGACCAAGTCAAGCAAATACGGGAATACGTAGGCTTTCAACCACCTCAATAGTGCCCCGATGGACGTGATCGGCACTCGAAGCCTGATATTTCCTAGCCAGCGTTCTAGGGATGAGAACTTCAGTATTCGACAGCAAAGCCTCGCGGTGCCCAGAAAATAACCGGCGCGGCGCTAGAAATACAGGGGAACTCCCGTCAGAATCCCCAGTTCAACTGGGGTTGCGGGGTTCGGTATATCTCCTTGTGGCGGGCGAGGATCTTGGCGGCGGGCCCTTCTCGGCGATACTTGGTCAGAAAGACCAAGTGGACATGGAGTTCGTAAACCTGTCCTCGCTGTCGTCAGATGTTAGGGTCTGTATCCCGCCGAGGCGACAACTATCCTGACAATGAGGAACTGGTCGCGGCAGCGAGTGGTATTGAGCACCGAATTGGCGAGCTTGACGACGTGGAACTTGTCCACCAACTGGATTGCCTGGAACAGGGTGATTCTAAAGACCGCCGCATAGGTAATGGACGTGTTTGGCGTCCATACACAGCTTCTCTGCCACTTCGGTAATGGTTCTGCCTCCTCCGACTTGTTTTGCCGGCCACTTGGCGGCCCGAGCGGTGAGCAGGCTCCTGGTTGCGGCGATGCAGTGATCGGTAAGTGTCCAGCTCTCATCCGAATAGGAGGGCTCCACACGGCACATGCAGTACTTTCTCCAGCTTATCCTGACCGGGAGAGTGCCCCGAAGGGAAGATCCACATAGGTGACTCAGGGCCGTTCCTTCACCTTGGCGACCGAAGCGCACTTGGGATGGAGCACCTCGCAGGGAACCTGTTCGATGCCGATCTCGGCCATGGATCCCAGGGGATGGTAGCGAAGGACTCTCGCACCCTTTAGCCGACGACGACGTTGCAGATGTCGGCAGGAGCGACAAGAACAAGGGAGCCAGAAAAAGCCTTCTTCTTGTTCACGGCTAGAGAAGCTGCAGGTTCCCCTGTCACTCCTCTTCCGAAGCAAACTCTGCTTGGCCGACGGACCGAGAATCTCAGAGCGCGCTAAAAGCTGAAGAGCCGCTATACCCTCTGACCTGGTGCGCCCCCTGGGACTCGAACCCAGAACCTGCGGATTAAGAGT
>JAJZCF010000018.1 GCA_021846265.1 Actinomycetes bacterium
AGCGGAAACCTGTCTATAGAGGTGCTCGATTCAGCTGGAACCGGCGTTGCTAATGTGCCGGTGACGGTCGATGGACCGACAGGCGGGGCGGTGGCAACTACCACAGAGTTTTCCAGCTCTTCTGGATGCGCTTTTTTCCCATTCTTAGCTGCTGGGAATTACAATGTTTCGTTGAGGACCCCAGACGGTACTACTTGGGTGGATCAAGCGGGAAATACCAGCCCAACCCAGATCGCCGGAATTTCCGTCGGTTCAACCACGATGGCGACATTTACCTATGATCGCGCAGCGACAATTTCGGTGATACCCCCACCGGCCAGCTTCCCCATTCTGCCTGGGGCTGAATTTTCTCTTTACAATTCCTCCTTGGGCGGGGATGAGGTTTTGAATGAGCCGGTGAGTAGCACTACAATAGGAGACCTTTTCCCCTTTAGCAATGGTTACCAGTTTTATTTGGGAGACTGCTATAACGTCTTGTCACCCCCGCCGGCCGCTATTCCAGAAGTAACGACAAACCCTGGATCGACAATATCTGCTAGTGGCGCAGCTACCGAATTAACATTGTCGATCGACCACAAAGGGAGCCCCCTTGCCGGAGCGAGCATCTCGCTCACAGAGACCGACAGTAAGGGCAATCCAATGAGTAGCTGCACTACTACGTCCTATCCAAATGCCGCTACAACATCTGCGGGTGGATCAGCGCCGCTGACGGTTCCAATAGGGTATTTCTCTGTCTCGATCTCTAGTAGCGCACTTTCGGCTGTCTACACGGACCCGACGCCAATTGACACTACTGCTGGGGGGGGTGGAGAGTGTTTCCATCAATGTCCCCTAAAAACTCAAGTGAGCGCTCTAGTGAGCGCAGTGATTGGCGGAGCCTGCGAGATTGCAGCGGACTCACACTAATAGAACTAATGGTCGCTTCGGGACTTTTATTGGTTTTGGGATCTCTGGTTATCGGGTTGATCCTCTCGTTCGCTAATATTCAAAACGCAGTTCAGACCCGTTTTGACTCGTCCGTTCAAGGGCAGACAATCATTCAACAACTCGTTCGCCAGCTTAAGACTGCGGCTATACCTTCGGGTGCAACGAGCCCATTTGTGGACGTATCTCCCTCGTCGGTAACCTTTTACGCCAGTGAGTCTTCGTTGAGCGCGCCGAACGAAATACGGATCCAGGCTTTGCCTGATGTTGGATCCCAATGCCCATGTTCAATAACCGAGACGAACTTGACGTCTAGCCCTCCGGTGGTCAGCCTCAGACTTGCAGGGTTGAATTCACTATCGGTTTTTAATTTCTATCCGGCGCCTTCAGCGACCTCATTGGATCCCGGCGCACTGCTGGTTTCTCCGAGTGGAACGACATCGTCGGCAACCTTGAACGAGATCTATGGCGTGGGTGTACGACTTTCAATACTGACCAGCCTCCAGGGCAACCCGGTTTCTCTCAGCAACTTCGTGGAGCTTCCAAATGTCTATTTCCATTAAGCGCAATCCGAGCGGATGCTTGCGACCCAATTGTCGCCGCACTTTGTTGCGACTGCGGAACCATCAGGCTGGTGGCCAGCGGGGGGATGCGATTATCCTTGTACTGATAGCGGCCGTGTTTATTCTCATGCTTCCGTTGATCCTGGTGAGCGAAGCACAATCCGCTTTGCCGGCGGCACAAAGTGATACAAATTACAACAGGGCAATGGCGGCAATAGACGCTGGTGTATCTGATTATCTCAACAGGCTGAATCAAGCTAGTGTCGACCAAGCGCCAAACTACTGGCAGTATTCTTCGAGCAATTTGCCCCCCGATGCCAATGGCGCGTTTACGGGGTGGGTGTCGGTACCGGGATCGCCCGATGAGTACTTCCACTACAACACGGTCGGCAATGCAACTTCTAAAACCGGAGACGTGGTATTAGACGTAACAGGATATTCGAACAGCGGGAATCCCGCAGTGGAGCGCACTGCGCAGGTTACCTTCCGAACAGACGGTTTTTTGGACTACCTTCTTCTGACTGATAAGTCGCTGGTTGACCCAGCCCTAGCTCAGGTCGACGGCTCGGGGCTATCGGTTTCGCAGGCAGAAAAATACTGCAACTATCGATGGGATCAACCAAATACTTATTCGAGTACCGGCTACGGCCCGAAGATGTCGAAATGCTCCGGTATTCTGAATTATTACGTCTCGGGGCAGGTGTTTAATGGGCCGATACTATCGAATGACCTTTATTACCTTTTCGGATCCCCTACTTTTAATTCTCCCATCTACTCGGCGAATACACAACCAAGCGGAAATCCGGCTAGTTCCTACTGGACCGACCCTACCTGTTTACCTGGTCCTAGTCCTTGTCCGGGAGATAATCCGACCTTTAATTCGTCCCCGCCTTCGATTCAGTCACACGCGACATTGACTTTTCCAACGTCTGACTCTTCATTGCAAGCGATTGCACAGACTAGCGGTTGTCTTTATCAGGGTCCAACTAGTATTCAGCTGTATTCCGATGGGAAGATGAGTGTTAACAGTCCGGAGTCCCCTCCAAACCCGGCTTGTA
Organism: Actinomycetes bacterium; assembly: GCA_021846265.1. Classification (GTDB taxonomy): domain Bacteria; phylum Actinomycetota; class Acidimicrobiia; order Acidimicrobiales; family Acidimicrobiaceae; genus JABEUN01. Next base: position 2,546 of record JAJZCF010000018.1, read on the forward strand.
TTAGTGCTACTCCGAACGCCCAGATACCGTTACCGCCAAATGGAGTGATCTATGTCGCAAATGCTCCTTCTGGAAGCACGCCGCCGGATTGTCCAGTCACTATCGAACATTACGGTTATGGCGGCTCTAATCCTCCATGTGGCACCGGCGATGCTTTTATACAGGGTGATCTATCGGGTCAACTTACGGTTGCTGCAGATAACAATGTCTATATCACGGGCGATCTGGAATATGTGGGGTGCGCTAAATCTGGCACGTCAGACGTGCTTGGCCTGATTGCAAATGGGTTTGTATACGTAAGTCAATACTTCGAAATAACCAACAATGCCAGCTTGGACGTCTGTGGGATGGCACCATCGCATCCTTTGCACGATCCGGTTATATACGCTGCCATGCTGGCCCTACAACATTCTTTTGCCGTGGACCAATTTTGGAGCGACAAGGTTCATGGGTCGCCCTATGAGATTTATATAAATGGTTCACTGGCGGGAGAGTATGCCGACATCGAAGGGACATTCAGTCCGAGCACGGGAAATATTACAGATGGTTACTTGACGAACTATAGCTACGACAACAGACTGCAATATCTTTCGCCTCCGTATTTTCTATCAGGAATAGGGTCTGCCTGGAAGCAGGCCAACTTTGCCGAAATTTTCAATCCAGCTGCAGCGACTTTGCCGAGTGTACCTTGAAAGCGCTACCTTGGCGTTGGCTTAGAATGTCGGAGTGACGCTGGGTTTCCCGATTTGGGTGCGAGCTGATATGGATTTGGTGCGAGCTATGTCCAGTTGAAGTCGGATCCTTTTGGTTACTACCCAAAGAGCCGCTAGTTTGGAATCCCGTTGCGGAAGTAAAGTATCTTTGCCAGGTGGTAGTTTTGCTGAAAGCTTACTTTGTGAAAGTGGGAGGTCAGGTAGGCCATCTCGGTAGCACCGAAGTAATTCCAGTTCACAAAGACGCGATCTGACTTATGGAGGAACCTTAGAAAGTCTCGCTGAATTGCCGGATTGTTCTTTATTTTAGCAAGATTGTAGTTGTGTACAAATAGTAGTTCTGTTCCTCCCCAGTCAACGGTATGGGGGCAGGCGGTTTGATCGCCGGTGTATCGGTTTGCGAGGATTGCTATTCCAGGGTTTGCAGACCAAAGACATCCGGTATTGCCAAGGGCTGCTGACGCCCGAGCAGACACCGTGGTGATGAGTGCAAGCCCTGGTTTGGTTGCTAATTTGGAATCTTGCCAGGCAAAGGTCAAAAGGATAAATGCTACAGTTGCCGTTGCAATCACTCTGAATTTAACTGGGGATCGGCTCGTTGATAGGGATTTAAATGGATAGCTGATAGTTGCGAGCGAAAGTGATATAAAAGGTGCCAGGAAGAAGCCATAATTGTTGAAATAAGAGTGGGCCAAAAGGAAGCTAATTCCAATCAATGCAGCGCCCATAGCCGCTAACAGTTCAAGGTGGGTCCCAGGGCGCTGTCTCCAAGTATTTAGCGAGGCGGCGATGAGTATAGCTGCTAAGAGATAAATTGCTAAAAGTACTATTATTGCCAAAGTTGCACTGATATATTTTAGATAGAAGAGGTCAGGGATTCCGGAGAGATCCTGAAGCCGGGCCTCGATTCCAAGTCCGTTGGCTCCCCTCAAGGCCTGGGTGAATACGACCTCGCTTAGGAACTTTCCGGGAACTAATAGCGCAAAGGGCGCCACCGCTGCGATGAAGCCAGTTGCTGTGCCAAGGACCAGCCTCAAGCGTTGATTTGGCCTGATTTTCCAGATGATTATTAGTGCCGCTAGCATCGGGAATATCGCCCATATTTTGGTAGCGCCAGCCAGTCCGAATAGAATTCCCGCAATCCACATTCGTCGACGAGAATCGGTGATAGTTTCGCCATTAAGCAGTGCTATGTAGGCAGCTAGGCATAGGGCAACCAGGTAGGGTTCGATCAGAATTGTGCGTGATCCCCAAAGCATATTTTCTGAATAAGCAATTATTCCAACTCCCAATATTTGCCGAATCGTCGAACGTTTACGGAGTAGATAAGCAACTAGGCAAATGTCAACAACAGAAATAAGGTCGGTAAAGAGGCGAGCGGCTTCGAAGGCCCACCTGGTACCCGTTACATGGGAAATCAAGCTAAACGGTGCGAGCCAAATGGTTATTAATGGCGGCTGCAGGAAGATAAAATCCTTGTATGGAATGATTCCGTGTACCACGTTCAGGGAAGCCGCAAAGTATACTCCATCGTCATATACGTGCTCTGTTGCGATGTTTCCGCCCGCCAAGGATTGTGTAATTAGCATGACGGCCGAGCTAGCAATAATCAGAGTCAGTAGAACGTTTCTGGCGGTAACTAGTTTCCGAGGGTCTCTGTGGGGAGAGATGTCGGTCGGCGCTGTCATTGATACGGATTGTAGTTCGTCAATCGACATAATTTGGTGCCCTTCGGCGTTGTAGGCGTTCTGGGTTGTCATATGGGTCGGTATTGGTTAAGTACCTAAGACCGAGTGAATTTCGCATCAGGGAGCCAGTTGGTTGATGCATAAGATTATCTCGGTAGACCTGGGTGGATATCTTTAGCGCTTGGGGATGATTTTCCAAGTCCGAGAAGTAGTTTCTGTCTGCTGCTTGGTTAGGCTCTTTGCATGCTCAGATTTCTTACCGCCGGAGAGTCACATGGCAAGGGTCTTGTGGTCGTCGTAGAGGGTCTTCCTGCTGGCCTGGCGATCACCGAGGCGGAGATTCAAGGTGAGTTGGCGAGGCGCAGGCTCGGCTACGGCCGCGGTCCTAGGATGCGATTTGAAGCGGATGCCATCACACTTCTTTCGGGTATCAGACACGGCAGGACATTGGGCTCGCCGATTGCTGTAGAGATACTGAATTCGGAATGGGAGAAGAAGTGGGAAGACGAGATGTCTCCACATCCGGGATCACCATCCAAGGTCCTTACCCAACCGAGGCCGGGCCATGCCGATCTGACGGGAATGCTTAAATACGGTTTTGAAGACGCAAGAGACGTACTCGAACGCGCATCGGCGAGGGAGACCGCCGCCCGGGTCGTTGCCGGAAGCCTCGCAAAGGCCCTTTTGTCGCAGATCGGTGTCGAGGTTCTCTCTCACGTGACCCAGCTGGGATCGGTTGAGTTGGATCGAGATGTCGAGATGCCGAGGGCTAGCGATCTTGCATGGATAGACGACTCCTCCGTCCGCTGCATTTCTCCCGAGGTCGAAGAGCTGATGGTCGCAGAGATCAAAGCTGCAGCAAAAGTCGGTGATTCACTCGGTGGAGCCTGTGAAGTGATCGCCTACGGGGTTCCGATCGGACTAGGCAGCCACGTCCACTGGGACCGGAGGATTGACGGAATGATCGCACAGGCACTGATGAGCATCCAGGCGATTAAAGCCGTTGCTATCGGGGATGGGCTTGAGGTCTCCCACAAGAGGGGTTCTGAGGCTCATGACGCTATCTATTGGAATGCCGAACAGGGGGAGTACTTCAGGACGACCGACAGGGCGGGGGGCATAGAGGGTGGGATGACCACCGGTGCTCCACTTACCGCTACCGCCTGGATGAAGCCGCTGGCGTCTTTGAATCGGCCCACTCTGGCGACGGTTGACACCAAGACCAAAGAGTCCGTCGTATCTTTCAAGGAAAGAACCGACGTGACAGCGGTGCCTGCGATGGGGGTAGTTGCCGAGTCGATGCTCGCGATAGTTTTAGCCTCTGAGTCGATCCGTAAGTTCGGTGGAGATTCCATAGCCGAGCTAGTTAGGAACTTTGAGTCCTACAACGAACACATCCACGAGGTTCCTTCGGCCGCCCACTAGTTGGCCAGCCAGCCAAGGACCGTTTGGTACTTGGCCTGTTCTGGTTGTCGCTCAAGTTACTTTGAGTAGTGGTACTGATACTCGAAGGTGCTAAGTGAGCGCTCTAGTAGTTCCCCTAGCGGGATTTGCATGGTCGGCCATCGGTGTTTTAGTTCCTCTAGATTTGCTAATCCGAAGCAGTTGGAGATTAAATGGGAATAGTCGGTCATGGCAGTAGACGATAAGTTGCAAAGCAGGGTCGAAGTCGATCTCGGCGACAGGAGTTATCCGGTAATTATCGGACCCGGGGCATGTGGCAACTTAATAGGCCTTCTTCCGCCGGAGGCTAAGAGGATCGCCGTGGTTACCCAGGAGAATATCGGTATTTTGCTCGATCTGGGAGACCGCCAAGTCAAGGTATTCAACGTTCCAAATAGTGAAGAGGCCAAGAACTTTATCTGGCTTGAGTGGCTGGTGCGGGGATTCGTCGAATTCTCGATGACTAGAGCGGATGTCGTTGTTGCAATCGGCGGCGGGGTAGTTTCCGACCTAGCAGGCTTTGCGGCTTCGATCTATCACCGCGGAATAAGAGTTATCAACGTTGCCACGTCGCTCTTGGCTATGGTGGACGCAGCTATTGGTGGAAAGACTGCGATAAACATTCCAGAGGGTAAGAATCTGATCGGGACCTTCCATCAGCCATTGGCGGTCATCTGCGACACCGAGCACCTTTTAACTCTTCCAGAGGAGGAGTTGTATTGCGGACGGGGCGAGATGGCTAAGTATGCCTTTTTGGGTGCCCCTGATCTGATAGAGCTTCCGTTGGTCTCCCAGATTGCCGCCTGTGTCTCGATCAAGGCATCATTTGTCTCCCAGGACGAGCGTGAAGGTGCAAGGAGGGCGCTTTTGAACTATGGACATACTCTCGCCCATGCAATTGAAACCCAGGCCTTTGGGCCCGAGTCGCCTCAGATCAAACACGGACAGGCGGTCGGAGTCGGACTCGTCTTCGCTGCGCTCTTGGCGGAAAGGTTAGGGCGGATCGGTGAGCAAGAGGTCGAATTTCATCGACACGTCGTCACCTCCTACGGTCTCGACCCCGAGATCCCGGCCTGGGTCCGCAGGGATGAATTAGTCGAGGTGATGTTGAGGGATAAAAAGGTGAAGTCGGGTTTGACATTTGTCCTCGACGGTAAGGATGGACTCGAGGTTGTCTCGGACGTAGATCCAGAGGTGGTAAGGTCCGTTTTGGCTTTGGCCCCATAGCAATCTCGCATTCAGCGCTAGCATGGGGACTAGGGCTTGTGTGGTTAGGGATTATTAGGACACCTTGGGTCGCTGAATACCCAATCCTGTGGACTCCATGCGCATGATACAGCCGGGGCAAACCTAAGCGGCGAGACGGGCCTGGCTCCCCCGTAGGGCGGTATCACATCTACCTTCCCGGCTCTCTGATCTTCCTTCTGATTCGGACCATGGCCTGATTCATTTAATTTCGGGAAGTCATAACGATGGCGGATGGTTGATAAGGTTCGATTGGAGCGACTTGAGCTGCGAGACGTTTTTCGATGAAGGGGAGAGTTGAAGATTGTCATTAGGACCTGATGGGATAGTTAGATCCCCCCGAGAGAAGCTGGCATTTGATCGTAGGAAAGGTCGTTGGGTTGCGATTGCTGTAGTCGTGATGGTTGGCCTTATAGTGCTGGTGGATCTTCCGAGCCACGTAACTTTGGCCGATCGTCAAGGTGATCTCCGAACATTCCAGAAGTCCGTCGCTACCTATCTAGCCGGCTGCAATGCCGGACTTTCCGACTCCCTCGCTGCCTACTCTGGCATCGCAAACGGCTCCTCGAGCGAAGTGTCGGTAGCGAATGAGATTATGACAAATGATGAGCCGGTCTGTACTATCGCTGGAAATTCTGACATTTATGACCTCGCTACTATGGCGCCTCCGAATACCTTGGCCCATTTCGGCCTTGAGTTTGCCACTAACGACGCAGCTACCTGGGCGGATCCGAATGCCGCGCAGATGATCAAAGATGCTCAGGCGTTGCTGAGCAACCGAAACGATCTAGCGGCAATAACGGACATTCGCAACAGGTTTCAAACTATGCAGAAGCTGCTCGCAGAGACGAACTCAACTTTGCAGTCCGCTGCTGCGCAGCTCAAAATGAACCTAGCGCCGATAAGGCTCGATGGCATCTACCAACTGCCAACTTCGCTTCGGTGACTCCGTAAGTGGCTTAAAGCCGCTTGGGCAGATTGGCCTCGTGGTGGAACTGAAAGCGTCATGGATTGCTAAAGGACTGATGGTGAGGGAGCCCGGCTCATGGACCATCTTCGCCTTGCTCGGTTTCATTCTCTAATTCGCTCGAGATTGCAGATAGTACGCCATTGACGAATTTTGATGAGGAGTCAGTGGAGAAGTTCTTGGCGAGTTCGACAGCCTCAGATATGATGATCGCTTTTGCCGGATGGGGATCCTCGAGTAGTTCCGAAACTGCGATTCTTAAAAGGCACAAGTCGATCAACGGCATCCTGTTGAGCTCCCACTCTAAGGAGTGTGACTCGATCATCTCGTCGATCTGTGCTCGGCGTGATTCGACCGCTAAGAGCCGAGAAGTCACGAAGCTGTCCTCGTTGACTTCGAGTTCTTTGATAATCTGGCTGGGTTTTACGCCTTTGATCTCTGCTTCATAGAGCAGTGAAAGGGTGCGTTCTCTAAATGATTTTTTACTCTTTGGCATCGAATATGGACTTAGGCACGGGTCAGGTATTCGCCCGACCTGGTGTCCACTTTAATCTTCTCGCCTGTGTTCACAAAGAGTGGAACTTGGACGATGATACCCGTCTCTAGCGTCGCGGGCTTTCTCGCTCCAGAGACCCGATCACCTTGGATTCCCGGTTCGGTCTCAACTACGGTAAGTTCAACGGCCGCCGGAAGTTCAGTTGTCACGACCGAACCCTCGTAGGTGCTGAGCGTTGCGATGTCCCCCTCTTTGAGAAAGTTGACCGCATTACCGAGCACTGTCTCCTCGACTTGGATCTGGTCGTATGTGTTGGTATCCATAAAGACCACCTGAGAGCCGTCGCGATAGAGGAACTGCATGTCGCTCTTGTCGATTATCGCTTGATCTAACTTCTCATCGGCTCGGTAGGTTCTTTCAATAACAGCACCGGATTTGAGGTTTTTGAGTTTCGTGCGTACGAATGCTCCGCCTTTGCCGGGCTTGACATGTTGAAACTCGACAATGCTGAAGAGTCCATCCGGCAGGACTAACGTCATGCCGTTTTTGAAGTCGCTGGTTGAGGTTGAGACAGCCACGAATGATTCTCCGAACTTTTTGCACACCGAAATTTGCGCATCGAAGATTCTAGCCACTTTGAGACGGTCCTAGTTCGGAGATGGCGGCAATAGGTACGAAAAGTGTATCGGACTATAAATAGCTAACGGTAAGACCCCCGCTGGTTGGCGTCTTTAGCGACTTGAGTAGCGCTTGAACTACTCTAGCTCACTACCCAGCTGCTATCGAAGGAGGTAATCAAGCGGCAACCCTCCTCCTCGACGACGACCATGTCCTCTATTCGAACTCCAAACTTTCCCTCGATATAAACCCCCGGCTCGATCGTGATGACCTCGCCAACGTTTAATTGTGACGAGTTCGATCCGTGAAGTATCGGAGATTCATGGATTTCTAAACCTACACCGTGCCCTATCGAATGGCTGAAATATTTTCCTAAACCCAACGAAGTGAGGTAGTCTCGAGCCTTTTGGTCTGGCTCCTTAGCTAAGACTCCCTCCTTGACGATGGAGATAGCTAGAGCTTGCGCCTCTTTGGTGGCTAGATAGACCCGAGCCTGCTCTTCCGTCGGCTCGCCTAGCACGAAGGTACGAGTCATGTCGGAATGGTATCCCTCGAAAGTCGCACCGAAATCGACAATGACCATATCACCGGGCTCAAATATTCGCCTGGTTGGGTGGGCGTGGGGCATTGCGGAGTTTTCGCCCGAAGCGACAATGGTTTCAAATGATGGCTCGGACGAACCAAGTAGGTACATCTCCTCCTCAAGATTGTGTGCAAAGTCTCGCTCTGAAACCCCTTTTTTCAACTGAGGCAAGACCCGGCTGAGCGCTTCATCGGCCATTTGTGCCGCCTTCTCCAGCCGTCTTATCTCGTTGGGATCCTTGATTCTCCTAAGTTGGGATCCGAGGTTATCCCTGCCAAGGAGTTGTGCCTTTTGAGCCAAAAATTCTTCGAGAATATTTACAAATCCCCAACTTGCCGAGCTTGGATCTAGCCCAATCTGAGCACCGTTAGGCACGGCCCTTGAGATTGCCTTGATCTGATCCGAGATTGACCCAATTACCAATTGGTACTCGGAATTCGTAAGCTCTGCGTCTGTCAGTTCGATTTTTACCTGGGTTTCGTATCGGCCATCAGTAGTCACCAGTAGGTCATCTTGGGAAATGAAAAGCATTGCTGAGGAGCCAGTGAAGCCCGTAAAGTATCTGATGGATGGCAGGTCAGTGAGGATAATCCCATCCAGAGCGGATTCTAAAATAGTCTTTCTCAGTCGCATGATTCTGTCGGTCATAGCCATCCTGTTCGCTTCGCTGGGAATTAGGTCAGAATTAGTTCGTTGTTGTAGTAAGTTAAGTTTCGAGAATGTTTTTTTCCACTATTTTTAGTTTGAGTATCGATATATAGTAGGGAAAGTGAAAGCAGATCCACTGTTTAGATCTATTCGGTTAGATAAAGTGGGTCGAGGACACAAGGGCTGTGATGAACTCTGTTATAACCGCAACTAGGCCGGATTCGATCACAAAGACGATGAAGGCCTATGTCGCTTTGACCAAGCCGCGGATCATTGAACTGCTGTTGATCACTACCGTTCCGGCAATGGTCGTTGCTAACCAAGGTATACCTTCCCTGCTTAAAATTGTATACACGGTGCTCGGTGGAACTCTAGCCGCCGGCGGTGCTAACGCCGTGAATATGTGGTTCGATCGAGATATCGATGCAATGATGAAAAGGACTCAACAAAGGCCACTCGTTACCGGCGAGATCTCACCTTTAGCGGCAATCATTTTCGCCATCGGACTCGAAGCGATCTCCTTTTTGATGCTCTGGAGTTCGGTGAATCTGTTAAGTGCTATTTTGGCGCTATCTGCTGCTCTGTTCTACGTGTTTATCTACACGATGTGGCTCAAGAGGTCCTCCTCTTCAAACATAGTTGTCGGTGGAGCAGCAGGGGCGGTGCCGGTTCTCGTTGGCTGGGCGGCGGTTACGGATCGGTTAGACCTTGCCCCGGTACTGATGTTCGCTATTATTTTTCTTTGGACACCCCCTCACTTCTGGGCTTTGGCCTTTAGGTATAAGGAAGATTACGCAAAGGCGAATGTTCCGATGCTCCCCGCAGTCGCTACATTTAGGAAGACTGCGAATCAGATTCTCGTCTATTCAGTATTGCTAACGGTAGTGTCACTACTGCTTGGCCCGGTTGCCCACCTGGGCGTGATCTATGAGTCATCTGCACTTTTGCTCGGGATTGGATTTATCTATTACGCAATCAAACTGAGGAGGAGCGAGTCTCCCAAGGTTGCGATGAGGGTCTTTTCCTATTCGATCAGCTATCTCACTCTGTTATTTGTTGCGATGGGGGTGGACGTCGTTGTCCGGCACCCCTAGTTCGACCGCAGAGCGCGCTAAAGAGAGAGACTCGGTCTTTACCGCAGCGCTTAAAAGGGGTGGAAGTTCCCCGGTGAAGCTGGTGATCGCTATGGGGGCGGTAACTGTCGCCTTCGTTCTCGTCGTTTACGCAGTGATCGTTTCGTTGGGCGCGACTAAGACCCCAGCGGCTTCGGCCCCGGCAACACCTGCGATTACCAATCTTTCCGGCAAGGTTGCCCCGTCGTTTTCTCTGCCAGCGCTATTTGGCAAGAGCAATGTCTCTCTCGCCAGCTTTAAGGGCCACCCGATAGTGCTGAACTTCTTTGCATCCTGGTGCGCTCCATGCAAGGCCGAGCTGCCGTTTTTTGCCACGACAGCCAAGTCGGCAAACTCGAAAGTCGACTTTATTGGAATTGACGAGAATGATTCGGCCGCTTCGGCTAGGACGCTGGTCACTAAAGACCAGGTCTCCTATTCGTTAGCGTCGGATTCAGGTGGGGCTATGTCGGGTCCTTATGGCCTCTACGGCCTGCCGACTACCTTTGCGATAGGGGCAAATGGGAAAGTTGTTGCTGAGGTTGCCGGACAGATTTCCCAGAGCCAGCTGAATCAGCTGGTTTTGGAGGCAGAGAGCGGAAAGATTCTATGATCATCATGTCTGCGGTCTCGATCTGTTTGGCTGGAGGAGTGCCGTATCTGGGGGATTCTTATAGGAGTTCTACATGACAACGACCGAAATCAGCGAGATCACGCCGAATCCTCCTGAATCTTCTAGCAAAAGGGGCCGCGGTGGCGCCTTGGGCTATGTGATTGGTGGGAGTTTGATCGTCGCCGGCGTGGCCGCCGGTGTGATAATCCATGATCGAGCGATTACATCTCAGCAGAATGCTTTGGCGAACATTATGGGTCTTAGTCCGTTTGTCGGAACCCAGCAGTTCAATTTCAACCTGACTAATGAGAACGGCCAGCAGATGTCCCTGTCGGCTTTTCGGGGTAAGTCGGTGGTGGTTCAGTTTATGGATCCCAAGTGCACCGACATCTGTCCAATAGTGGCTAAAGAGCTCGTGGACGCCGATAAACAACTCGGCGCCGCTGCATCAAATGTTGCATTCGTGGCGGTAAATGTTAATCAGTACCATGAGTCGACCGCCGAACTCAGGCAGTTTTCGAAGAGTCACGGTTTGTCCAATCTGAAGAATTGGTACTACTTCACAGGATCTACGAGCCAGCTAAAGGCGGTCTGGAGGGAGTTTGGCATCTTTGTCCAGCCAAATCCGACCGGTGACGTAGTCCACACTTCCTACTACTACTTCTTGGGACCCAACGGTCAGGCCAAATACGTTGCACAGGCCGACAGGGTGGCGGGTTCTCAGATCGCGCAGTGGGGAAAGGCAATAGCGGTTTTCTCGCAGAAGGCCTTGTAGGGGTTTGTATTGGCGTAACCACATGCCAGGGCTGCCATGTGGTGAAGAGTTCGGTTGGAGATGTTTGACGAGTCGGGAGCGTCTCGCAGAGCCAACCGATTGGCTCAAATGCTCGGCTAGCTGGGCTTTTGGGTTTGAGAGGGCGATTATCGCCTATTGATAGAGATAATAAGGGAGACTTCGAAGGGGGGTTAGCTTGTCGAAGGGGGCAAGGGCTGGCGCTGTTTTGGTATCTTTTGCTGTTGGGATCGCACTGATTCTTTACGGCATTTTTGGATATCTTCGCAGTTCACCAGCCGTAGTGAGTGCGGTTCCGTCGGCATCGCAACCTAACAGTGTCAATTTAATTATGCAGGTAGATGGGGCCGTTGGAGTTGGTCCACATCCAAACTGGGTTGGCTATTGGGTTCAAGATGCAAGCGGAGTCTGGCACCAAACAACTTTGGTAAAGGTACCCGTGAACACGAATGTGCATGTCACGGTGTACGAATACGATTCTGGCGGAGCTTTGAGGAATGCCGTTTGGTCCCAAGTTGCAGGGGTTCAAGGTGGAACGGTAACTCTAAACGGAACTTCTCTAAGGGTGATCAATCCGAGTTTGACCACCGGGAATGGCATAGCCCATACGATCGTCGTGCCCGGACTTGGAATCCAGGTTCCCCTCTATGGGGTCGGCGCCAGCGCGAAGAACTTTTGCGCTACCGGACCGTGCAATACTTCTGAGGCTCATACTGTGACTAAGTTCAGCTTCTTTTCCGGTAATCAGACCCATAAATATCGCTGGCAGTGCTTCGTCCCTTGTGGACTCGGCTACCTAAACGGAAATGGCGGTCCGATGACCACTTTGGGATATATGGGCGGATTCATTGAGGTGGTCGGCAAGTGACGACTTCCAATAAATCTTCAGAATTCACTGCCGCCGAAGGCAGGAGCCACGTCAAAAAGATTATCGGAATATGGCTCGTAGTTGCGATAATCGCAGATTACTTTGTCTGGTTCGTCTATGGTCCGCATATGCCTCCGGGTGCGATGACAGATCAGGCGAGGGGCCAGCAGTTCGATATCAAAGTGATTAGCGTGATGGCAATTCCGGTTTTGCTTTTCATCTGGACTTTCGGCTTTTATTCGATAGCTAAATTCCGAGGTGGAAAGGACAGACCTGACGGATATTACGTAAAGGGGAATGTCAAGACCCAGACGGCTTGGTATGTGATCACCGCTACCTTGGTCCTCTTTCTAGCAGGATTTGGTACCTTCGAGTTAATAGTTCCGGCTGGAGCCGGAGGCGGGGAAGGTCCGAGTCCTATCTGGACACCATCTACACCAGTGAAGCTCGTCGTGCAGGTAATAGCGCAACAGTGGCGCTTTACCTATCGTTGGCCGCAGTTCGGTGGAATGGAGACTACGTCTATCAACCTCCCGATAAATACCGAGATCCAGTTCGACGTGACATCGATAGACGTCATCCACGACTTTTGGGCTTACCAGCTCGGTGTGAAGGCCGATGCTAACCCAGACGTCAACAACGTGGCTTTCGCTAAGACTCTTCAGTACGGGCGATTCACGGTACGTTGTGACGAACTCTGCGGAATTTGGCACGGAGCTATGTACAACTACGGCAAGGTGGTTTCACAGACTCAGTTCTACAACTGGGCGACTCAAATGCAGAGACAGAATGCGTCGGTCACCAAACTGTTGCCGAAGTTCGCTCTGACATATACGCCGTCATACACCGGAGCCGGTGGTGGCTACTACCCAAGCGGGGACCCCAATGGCACAGCGGCATAGTTGGGATGAGATGATTTCGTCTAGTTCGTATAAGAACTTTTGGAGGCATTTGTGGCTATAAAAACGACAAGTTTCGCCTCGGGTGGCGATGGAGGTCGAGCGGTAGCCGGAGAGAAGAAGGGATTTCGGCTTAATGCCTTCACCGGGCTGATAGCCGGAGGGCTCGGATACCTCTTCGGCCATTGGATGGGCAACGCAATTGCTGGCGGGTACCAACAAGTTATTGGTTCTGGCCAGAATGATATTGCTATCCTGCTCGGCTTTATCTTTGGAACCATCGGATGGTTCTTGGGGCTTGGAATCCTGAACTACCCACTAAAAAAGATGGCTGGCATAGAGCCGCCTTTGGAGGGATACGAGTTCGAGCCGGGCGTCATGAAGTACTTCCGCTTCACTTTGGATAACAAAGTTGTGGGGATCCAGTACCTATTCGGTATGCTCTTCTACTTCTTTACCGCGGGCCTTTTAGCCCTCGGGATACGCACGGAACTCCTATCACCGACCAATCACATTTGGGGACCGGCTACCTACCTAGAGATAGTGGGCGAGCACGGAACCATGATGATGATGATGATGACATCGGTCGTCATGGGTCCCTTCGGAAACTACTTAGTACCATTGATGATCGGCTCAAAGAGGGTGGCCTTTCCGAGGCTAGAGGCGGCGGCATTTTGGTTCACGCCAGCCGCTTACATCATCTTGTTGTCGGCCCTTTGGCAGGGTGGCTTCCAGTCGGGTTGGACCGGATACGCTCCGCTGTCGATCCAGCAAGGTGTTGGCCAGGATGCATACCTATTCAGCTTTGCACTTTTGGGCTTTTCGATGATCACCAGCTCGATCAATATGACGGCGACGATTATCAACTACCGGGCACCAGGGATGCGATGGAGTAGGTTGCCGATGATCGCCTGGGGCATGATCACCGTCGCATTTACCATGCTCCTTTCCGTCCCAATCCTTATCGATGGTCTATACGTCATGGGACTCGATCGGAGCGTGCAGACTGCGATGCTCTACGCTGGACACGGCGGCAGTTCGTTCCTTTGGGAGAACCTTTTCTGGTTCTTTGGCCACCCAGAGGTTTACTTACTAGCTCTCCCCGGGTTCGGCTTAACTATGGAGATACTGCCGGTATTTGCCCGAAAACCGCTCTTTGGTTATAGGACTGCGGTGACCGGGATGGTCGGAGTCGCCGTCTTGAGCTTCTTTGTGTGGCAGCATCACCTGTTCCAGAGCGGAATGAATCCGGACATGCGGCCACTGTTCATGTTGACCACCGAGTTGATATCGATACCTACTGGGTTTATCTATCTGGTTGGTCTCGGAACTTTGTGGCGGGCTAGGATGCGCTTCGATGTGCCGATGCTTTTTATGCTGGCGGTCTTTTTCAACTTTCTCTTTGGCGGAATCACCGGGGTGTACGTCTCCGACGTTCCGGTGAATGTGACCGTGCACGGCAGCTACTTCGTTATGGCGCACTTCCACTATACGATTATGGGTCAGTTGATCTTTGCGGTAATGGGGGCGATCTATTACTACGCTCCGCTGTACTTTGGGGTGAAGTTGAATGAGAAGTGGGGCAAGATCCACTTCTGGACTATGTTCATCGCTTTCAACTCGACTTTCCTACCGCTGTTTGCGCTCGGCTTGCTGGGTATGCCTCGAAGGGTCTTCGAGTACGCTGCAAGGCTCCAACACCTCAACCAGTGGGTAACGGTCTCAAGTTATGTCCTTGGACTATCCTTGGCCTTTTTTGTAGTCACTTTTGTCTGGCAGCTCGCAGTTACTAGACCGAAGAGTCCGCTCAACCCGTGGCAGTCACGTGGTCTTGAATGGCAGGTTGGTTATCCGATCCCGCCCGGCAACTTTGACAAGATTCCGGTGATCCTTTCGGGTCCTTATGAGTACGGCGATCCTAACGCACTTCCGGTAGCGGACCTTACGCCAGCCGAGCCAAGTGCAGTCGGAGTGAGCAGTGGGGGTGAGATATGAGCAATGCTGTTGGTGAAAATGTGACCGTAGACGAGGAGCAGTACTACCACGATGCAAACTTGGGAGCGATTTGGAGCGCTTCTAGGACTTTGATAGCGGTAGTTTCCACGCTCTTTGGTGGTCTTGTGTTCTCCTATTTCTACCTGAGATCTCTCAATTCGCATGGACTTTGGGACCCGAATGGGATCAAAGCATCTCCACTTCTGGGAACGATCATTATGGTGTTTGTGCTCGCTAGCGCGGTCATAATCCAGGTGGTAAACCGCAGATTACGGATGGGCATAACGATTGACTGGCAAGTTGGAGCACTGGCTGCGCTTTTGTTAGGGGTGCTCGCAGGGGCTTTCCAAATATGGATTCTAACCAGGCTGAATTTTATGCCGGGTTCGTCAGGCTACGCGGGAATCTACGTGGCAAGCGGTCCGGTATACGCTTTGGTTGTACTTTTGAGCATGTATTGGCTAGAGACATTGATTGCTCGTTCTGTTCGATCCCGTAGGGCAACGGCACAAGATGGTGGAATAGGGGTCTCTAACCAGCCAGGGGCTGAAAACTTCCGTGCGTCACTCGATGGTTTTACCGTTTTTTGGACATACTTTGCGGTACTGAGCATCGTTATCTGGTACCTACTTTACGTTCTCTAAATATTTGAATTAGCCATCCTTCGCTTTAGTGAGGGGTGGCGCGCATCGGGCGGACAAGGCTGAGGGTTTGTCTGCCCGATTGGATGGTAACTAGGAGGTGATTCGATGCTCGGTGTGGTAACACCTTCAAACACGCCAGCGGGAAGTGATTTGACTCTGCTTATTCCCCTAGGCGTTTTTATCCTGGCGGTCTTTATGGGATTTTTGCAGAGGAAAAGAATCCACTAGCAGGATTATTTGGAATGGGGTCGTCTTGATAAAGGCGGCCCCATTTTTCATTTAGCCCTAGTCGACTGTCACAGCGGTTGGTTATGGTTGGTTGAGTCTTATCGGGCTTTGGCCCCTGGTTGTTTTGGGATCAACGGGGGCGAGGATATGTCCGAACTAAATGTTAATTTTGACGTAAACGATATTCGTCGGCGACTGATCGAAGCTTTGGATCAAGTCGTTTCGTCGGGTGGGTACTGTGAGTTTCTTAAATTTGCAGCGAGGCTACCGAGTTACTCTCCCAGGAATTCGCTTTTGATATTTTCTCAAGCCAAGGAGAAGGGATTTACGCCGACGATCGTCATGGGCTACAAGGGATGGTCATCCCGCGGCCGCTATGTTAGGCGTGGCGAGAAGGGTCTACGAATCTGTGTGCCGGTGATTGCTAGAAAACCGAGCAGTTTCGATTCAAAGGATGTTGAAGTTGTCAAGTATTTTAAGTCGGCTTCGGTCTTTGACGTCTCGCAAACCGACGGGGAGGAGGTTTCTGAGCCGCTTGTTCCTATCTTTTTGGAAGGAGAGGCAGATGGAGCCCTTTTTGACCTCTGTGTCTCAGAGGTCGAGAGGTTAGGCTTCTCCTTTTACCTCGACGAGTTAGCGGGATCGAACGGCCAGACTAACTTCGGAGACAGAACGGTAGTGGTGTCGAAGAACCTGCCGCCCCGCCAGAAGGTCAAGACCGCTTTGCACGAACTTGCACACGCAACTTTGCATAATAGGAGTGATATCGCAGTTTCTGCTGCGGAGTTGGAAGCCGAATCCGCAGCATACCTTATTTTAGGCTCACTCGGAATTGCTAGTGAGGATTTCTCTGTTCCGTATCTGGTCCGATGGTCGAAAGGTGATACCCAGGAGGTGGCGGAAGCGTCGCTACGGGTGGTCGACTTTGTAGTCAACTTCTTGAGGCTTTACCAAGGTAGGATGGTAGGTCAAACCGGTAATGAGTTGATTCCGGAGGGCCAAGTTGCATGAGGTAGGCGAAGAATTATGGGAGGAGTATCTGACGGCTCGACTGGAAGTGCTCCTTCCCCAAGGGGAGCGCGTCGAACTTCGTAATTGTGGCTCTGAGTTCTTTGGGGCTACCAGCGCCGTGGTTCTTACCGCTTGGAATCCAATGGGCCAGGAAGCGAGTTTCGCTGATAATGAGCTAAAAAACGCTGAACTTGCCCAGGACCTTGCGAATTTGGAAATCGACTTTCTTCCATGCGTCGGATTCTCGATCGATGCTAGTTACCAGGAGGTTGGTTTTATCGCTTTCGACCTCGACGAGCAAGAGGCACTTAGGCTCCTGGGTAAATATCACCAAATCGGGTACTACTACGTCTCTGGCCGTCGTGTTGAGTGCGTGCTCGGCGAATCTAACTTCAGAAGCGACGTCAAAGCCCTATCGGATAAGTAGTGAATTGACCCCTGGCGGATGGCCACTAGGTAATTGTCGATGAGGAATAACTCTATAGGAATGGTGCTATGCCAGAAAGCATAGTTTTTGATTGTCAAACCTTGTTTTAGAGTAACTCCTGGTCCCCTTTGTAACGGTCAGAGCTAGCTTTTGTTTCTTCGGATGTAGCCTGGATTTAGATTTGTTTCGTTTGTAGTATCCAGATGGCAGGGCGGCTATTTCGCATTGTTTCTAACTAACTCTTTTCACAATGGGATCTCTCAGCTTGAGGCCTGGTCGAAGACCAGGGGTCTTGAGATTGTTTTGATCGGAATTGGCTCTATTCTCGCAGTTCGGTTCACTAAATGGGTCTCAAATAGCGCAGAGAAGAGGCTCGTGAGACTAGCTAAGACGGAGGTCCAAGACGAGCTAGTTAGGTCCGAAAGATCTAAGTATGTCCATGCGATGGTCCAGGCGGTAGGTTGGGGCGTTACCTCGGTAATTTTTTTCGTTTCGATCTTGATGATAATTCTTCGCATCGGCGTGCCGATCAGCTCGTTAGTCGCTCCGGCTACGGTCATGGGAGTTGCCCTTGGTTTTGGGGCGCAAAAGCTTGTTCAAGACTTGTTGGCGGGCTTTTTTATCTTTGCTGAAAGACAGTTCGGAGTCGGCGACGTAATCACGATTTCCGCTCCGGGCGCTACGGTGGGAGTCTCCGGAACCGTTGAGGAACTTACTCTTAGGATCACCAGGATTCGGACACTCTACGGAGAGCTCATTGTCGTGCCAAACGGGGAAGTGAGGCAGGTTGCAAACCTGTCGAAGGATTGGTCGCAGGTCGTGCTGGACGTGCAGGTCCCTATCGAGTCTCATAAGTCGGAAACGATCGAACTGATGAGGAGTGTATGTGTGAAGTTTGGCGAAGAGGAAGCTTGGTCGCAGTACCTTCTTGCACCTCCGGTTGTCACCGGAATCGAAGCGATCCATATCGGATACTTCCAGCTAAGGGTGTTGGTGCGCACGCTTCCTGCCAGACAGTGGGAAGTTGCGCGCGAACTGAGGCTCAGGCTGCTTGAGGCTCTAGATAATGCAAAGTTGCTGAGTGGTTCGGCGAACTCGCCGATTATCCAGCAGGTGGTCTGAGTTGGCGATAAAAAACGTTCGGCGCTCGACCTGGCTTTTGATCGTCCTGTTCATCGCTTTTGCCATGATCTATGCCGATAATCGGCCCGCTCCGCCACCGCCCACTATTTTAGTCCCCGCTATCGCAGTTCCCGAGACCACCACTACAACAACCGAACGTCCGAGACCTACTACGACTACGACTACCACCTCGACGACTACCACTTCGACGACCACGTCAACTACTTTGGTGGGTTCCTCTTCGACGCTAGTTGGGGGTAGCACAACGACAACGTCCTCAACATTGCCTGGTGGCTCGACGACGACTATTCACTCGTCAACAACCTCTACCACATCTTTAAGTTTCGGAGGTTAGGCAACACACTCAGCTGAAGTTTTTCAAGCTAGCGGAGCATTGGCGCTGACTATCGAGAGATTCTTTTTCCGAAAAGTTGTTTGAGGATCAAGCTAGAAAGTCTCCTCGCATAATGCGTCCAAGGAAGTGTGCGACTCCATTTTCATCATTTGATGGAACGACCACATCCGCCACGGCTATTAGGTCGGGATGGGCATTTTTGACAGCAGCGCCGACCTCGGCCTCTTGAAGCATTTCGATGTCGTTTAGGTGGTCTCCTATTGCCGTTACCATTGAGGGCCGAACACCAAGCCAAGCGGCTGCGCGCGCTAGTCCGGTAGCTTTAGTGACCCCGTGGACCATCACCTCGACCCAGTCGATTGAGCCGAAGGTTATCGAGAACCTTCCTGGAGAGTGGTCGGCGATAAGTCGAGCGAGCCCCATCTGTCCGATGCCATTTGGCCGCATTAAGATCTTGGTCGCCCCTAGTTCGAGCTGTTTTTCGGTAAGGATTTGAACGGTCTCATTTATGTTCAAGTACTCGCTACCGTCGGGGAAGAATCCAGCCTCTGGTGTGAAAGAAAGGCCAAATTCTCGAGCAAAACGCACTTCGGGGGCCATAATTCGAATCTGCTCGACGAGATTTACCGCGTCGCCAGCGGGTATTAACGAGTGCCAAATCTCCTCTTTGTTTTCGAGGTCCCAACCAATCGCCCCATTCGCACAGACTGCAATCGGGCCCAGCTGGCCTATTTCGGCGAGTTCGGAAGTTGAACGGGGCGACCTTGCTGTCGCTGGAATCGTGGCGATCCCGGACTCTTTTGCCTTGTGGATCGCCTCGATGTTGATTTTTGAGATTCGGGACTTGCTATTCAGTAGCGTGCCATCAAGGTCCGTAGCTAATAGTGCCTTTATAGCCTCGTTCAAAGCGCCCGTCTTTCCTTTAGAATCCGAGCCAGGTTAATTGGCGCTCGGGTTGTCGATGTATCGGTAGCCAATTCCAGGATCTGCACCTATCGGGAGAGCCGGAATTCTATCCCTGGATGTTTGAGGGTGGAACGTACTGGCTCTGGTCTAAGGGGCCGGATGAGCACTGACTCTTGAGCGCAGGTATAAGTCTAGCCTCAGGTACTCGGGAGCTCTCTGAAAGGGTTATCTGTAGCGCCTGATAGTTGCCGTCAGATCCGGCTGCAATGGCGGCATAGGGGAGCGCCTCACGGAGCTTTTCTAAAGCACTCGCTTGAAGCGGCTTTATAGGTCCGCCTCCATTTGAGATCGATGCTTCATACTCGGCAATCGAAGCCTTAACGTAGCCACAAGCAGTTTTAGCATTTTGGGTAGCCGATGGAGCACAAGCGGACAGGAGTGCCGCAGAGGCGGCCACTAGGGCCAGCCTCGCTCCAGTCGTTTTCAGAAATGAGGCGGACGGAACCCTTAGCTTGCTCCTAGCCATTCCGAAGACTTTGATATCAAGAAGTTGGAAATTTCGGTGCATTTGTCCAGTATAGGACAGAGATTCTCTTCACCCAAAAATATCTTTCCCAAGGGAATCTTCAGCCTTGAGGTCACACCAAGGCGTCTAGCTGGTACTTCGGCGACTGAAGGGTAAGCATCTACCGCTGAAACTTCAATGGGCATTTCTGTTCCTGCGACCGCCGATAGGTCTACCATCAGGCCTAGTAGATCGGTACCCTCTGGAACGGGGGGTAACGACCAAGTGAGGGTCAGCGGCAGCTCGTAGCCATCGGGTGGATCTTGATCTTCGCCAAGGGACTCCATCACGTCTTCGAAGCTCAAAAGGGTGCGGGGATTTATAGCAATCGAGAGGTGTAGATCCAAAGGGCCATTGCAGGCGTCTTCGGGGTGTAGGTCCACTTCCCACGTCTGGGAGAGCGAGTAAGTCTCTACAAAGTGTCTTTCGTCGTGAATATGAAGTCCGTGCTCAACTGCGTGATCCTTCAGCTGGCTCACGTACCCGGGAATGTCTACTATGGCCACATCTCTAGCCTAGGCCAAAAATAGTGGAATTTACCTGACTCCGCTGATCTTCGCCAGATGGAAGTCGTTACTAGCTTTGTACTAGCTTTGAACTATGGGGATAAATGAGCAGTTGGATCTTGGCCTTTTTGGCTCACAGAGCGTCGTCTGGAAGTTCCACTCTTCGAAAGTGGCTCTGGTAGGCGGGATTAGGGCGCTTATGATCCAAGCACTTGAACCGAGGGCTATGGCGGCCGTAGAGAAGGCAGGAGGATACAAGGTTGATCCCGCAGGTAGGCTAGCAAGGACTATCGAATTTATCCAGACCGTCAGTTTCGCCCCGACCAAGGAGGCTATGGCTGCGATAAGTAAGGTAAATAGTATCCATTCGAGGATCAATGGCCTGGATCCTATTACCGGGATGACCTACGACGCAAGCGACCCACTCCAGCTCGCTTATGTCCACAATGCCTTCGTCGAATCGATAGCGATAGTTCATGAGCTATACGACCCCTATACCTCTATCTCGGAGATCGACTCCTACATCCTTGAGATGTCATCCTTGGCTAGGCTCCTCGGGGTGAGGGATTTCGATCTGCCTCAGCAGTACCAGTCCTTGAAGCGCTGGGTAGATAGCTTTGATCCTTTGATTTCGACCGACGCGGCACGAGAAGCGGTGGGATACCTGAAAAGTCCGCTGATGCCCTTTCCTATGGACATACTCTGGAAAGTCGCCCACAAAGGAGCCATCCATTCCTTGAGTGAAAAGCAATCAGAGATGTTGGACCTCCGCCTCACGGCCCGAGAAAAATCGATAACTCCTTGTTTGGTCAGATCAGTCATGCTTTCTGCACAGTTTTTGCTTCCCTCGGCTCCGATAGTCCAGCTCGCAAAGGACCGAGCCCATCTTCAGTGGCGGTTGGAGCACCAAAGATGAGACGACAGACGAGTTTTTGCCTTTTCCAGATAGTGTGAGCGCAAATGACAAGTTCTATTCCAGCCAGCGTTGGCGATTCCGAAATCTTTGAAAAAGTACTAGGAAATGGGGCTGACAAGGGCGTGATTGATGGGCTAACCCTGTGCTACCGAGCCACATTTGCCGCAGG
>JAJZCF010000165.1 GCA_021846265.1 Actinomycetes bacterium
GCTCAAATACCCTCGTTTCATCCATAAGCGCTTCAATAGTAACCGAACCGTCCCGAGTTTCGTCTGCCACTTACATCCCCCTTCTGATGTTGCAATTCAACTTCGGACACCAATATCTTTCACAGTGTCGTATTTCACTACATGAAGACACAATTACGTTACACTCGGCACGGCCAGTAGTCCATTTTCAAGCTCAATTATTCGGCATAATCCAAAAAGTGCACTTCAAGTAATACAGAATCCGCAGTCCATAGCGCTAACTTAGCATGCTCTAAAACGATTCGTTGGCCACAATCAGAAGTAATTTGCGTCACAGTATTTGGAAATCCACAGCTTCCATTTGTCCAATCCACTTAAGCCCCAATAAGAGCAGGTCAAATCGAACTCATGCTAACTTGCGCTAAAGTAGTCATAATGGATCGAGATCATCTCGAATCAAATTCCCTGCATAGCTTTCTTCATTTCAGAAAACCCAGAAATCGTTAGACTCTAAGTACCATCGATCCCTTTGGACTAGCGCTCCCTAGGTACGAAAACGGAACTGCCGGCTTTGCCAGCTATCTCAACTCCAACCATACGTTCAAATCAAGGTAACGCCAACGGCAGGCCACTGTGATGAGTGATCATGGTATTCCACGAATGGGTCCTGAGCCAAAAAAGCGTCGCTCACCCTTTAGCTACCTGCAGCCTGCCTTTACCACCCGTCCTCGGGCCTTTGACCTCAACTCGGAGTCACTGTCCATTCTGCTGAGTTCTATAACCTACCTTTGTGGACGAAACGGCCGATCTCAAAATTCTCGCATTTGAACCGCCGTTTCAAAAAGGCAAACTTTTTTGCTTTAGCAGCGTGCCTAAGATACCTAGATCATTGGGATAAAATTGGCTTAAGCCGTGATTTACCGTTGTTTGGTTGGCAAATACCAGATTTTGATATTGTAGCTACGGCGACTTCTCTCCCGGTTCCGAACCCGTGGCCGGTCATCTAGCCAACTCCCAACTTGGAGTCATGACGGAAAGCAATTCTCGAAGTGGATCCGTGTTTGGAAAAGTGATCTTTATGCCAGCTAGAGCATCGCCCGGTCCGGGCCGTGCTTGTTCCTAAGTAGCGCCCATGTTGTTAGAGCAGTCCCTACTGGGGACAGATATATTGCCACAGCGGCTGGCGAAGGGTTCGCAACTAAAGGAGTCAAACAGATCCCAGTCAGAGAAGTTGAAGTGAATCGTTACAAACACAGCTCCCACCTTCTCCGCGCCTTTATGATGGTTCAGTCCATATAAGTTTAGCGATGCCTGATGCACTGGAATTACCCCAGGGTTTGCGACTTCAGACCAATCCAGTAGAGGAGAAGGCCTGCGTTTTTGTTTGGCTCGATCTTCTTGAAGCCCACGGAGAATGTCAGAATCTCTAAAAAGTCCATTTCGCTTCCGGCCTACTCAGTCGTCGACGCCGGGATTGTGAGTACCACATTCCACCCCGGCTCTTAGGGCTCTAGACCCGAAAAGCCAGTTAGTTTCCCAAACCATTCGACTTCGGGTAGACGAGCATAGGAAACTCTTTCCGAGCAAAGTTCAGTGCCTCAAAAAAAGCTTTTGGAGGAGCGGAAAGATACGGTATGAATCTAGTTATGTCTATTCCAGCTTCACTGAAGATAGGACCTAAAAACTCGACTCGAAATGGAGTTCGCAGGATATTTGACCTCACATAATCAGCAAATACGTCCTCTATGCGAGCGCCAGAGCGAAGTTGATAGAAAGCTATTACTAGCCCGGTTCTATCCTTGCCCGCAGTACAGTGCACCAAGGTAGCAGCTGGCGAGTCGTCTTCGAGGATAGCGAGCACCCGAAGAAAGTCATCGGTGTGGTCTCTAACCATGCTTCGGTACATCTCGCCCATGTCAGACGCAGTAACCGATTCGAGTCTACCGGCCAAAATCAAAGAAATCGCGTCCATGGTGCCTGCAATCTCTCCACTCATCGGAATGGAAATTAGCTCGATGTCACCCAAACCCTTTGGAATTATGGTTGGAGATTGAAACCGTTCATCCGCCGTACGGAGGTCCACAATTCTCCGAATTCCCAATGCGTGCAGCATCTTCCAATCCCCGAAATCAAGCTTGGCTAGATTATCGGACCTAAAAATCCGATCCCAGGGGAGAATCCCAGTACCGCTTCGATATCCGCCGGAGTCACGAAAATTTGTTACACCCCTTAGGTTCACTTCGCGGGACCTAAATAACACCTTCGCCCCGTCTTCAAGCTCTACAACTACCCTCGGCGACCCGAGCTCATTGGGCAAGTTTCCGAGCACAATCTCTCGGGACACTATTTTAAAGTCAATTTCGTAATCCCTTGGCAAGGTAGGATCCAGGACTTTGACCGCTCGCACTCCAGGGTCGGGCTTTGATGATACAACGCCATGGGGAATCCTAAGAGGTCGGCCGGGAACTACCGTGGCTACAATTACTGGGGTTTCTAGCACGACTATAAGCTACTAGGAATTGAGTTCATAACCGAATTCGGGTGATTGCACAAGACCGTTGCCTCCGAATGATCTACAGTGGTCATTCATCTGGCTTCCCCTTTTGGGGTTTCTCTTCCCATTTGAGCTTAGATTCTCGCCTCATTACGACTGGCCTTTTCTTGCTGATGGGTCTTACCCTCGCTCCTTTGGTGGCGGGTCATCCCGCCGTCCGAGCATGGGTCTGTACCACCATCTGTGACAAGCCTGGGTGTCTATTGGGGCGCTGGCCTCAGCTAGAGCAGTGCTGGCATTTAGCTCCTTCCAACTGCTGAGGTTCTTAGCTGCGTTATGGTCTTGGTCCACCTCTTCGCCGGTCAGCCCAGATAGAAGTTGCTTGGCCATTATGTTGGGCGCTATCAAACGGTGGCCACACCCTTGATGGATTTGGCTGGATTAGCGAGTCACCGATTTGCTTTGGGCATGTTTACTCCGGATCCTTCGGCCTTGTAGCCGACCATCGGGGCGTAGAACCCAGGGGGTGCGTCAGAAACAGACCGGCAATACGCTCGTCATTCATTGACCGCTTCATCGCAGCTATATCGAGGTCTTCGATCATGACCTCGCAGTAGGTGGCAACAAGTTCAGAAGCAAGCCCGTGCCACGCATCCTGGTGGAGATCCACGGCCCTGCGCTTCAAGCTTAACAGAATTGGTTTCCGCTGCCGTCTGACCTTACTTTGTGTCGAAACCATGTAGAGGCTTCGACGTGAGCGCTATTCTTCCCTTCCTTACGGAAGGGGTTTGCCGCGTAAGTTGATTAAAAATGATCTCAAGGTCAGCTGACTGAGCCCATAGGCAGACGCACATCCGGTACTGGTTTTTGTCGACCGAGTGTCGAACTACTCGTGTCCAAGCAATAACGTACTTTCAAGTGAAGGTTGATACCAAGGGAAATGTTTTATCTGCAATACCAAGTCGTTACCCGTCTAGATAGCTGCTGCGCTAAACAATGTCGTTAGAATTTGATCTATATAGAAAGCTGCCAACAGCTAATCGTCCACTTGACACTTGAGCTGCCCGGGCAAAAAATTTCCTAGCTTTAGCCATAAGTAGAATTCAACATAGTCCGCAAAGTCAAATTAATGATAGATCCAGCGCCAATCTGCGAATTCACAGCCCCGTAGAGCTCATTCTCCTTAGTTCCCAGGGACAAACTTCGTGGGATCCCGTAGCTCGATCATTGCACAGATCAAGTCCGCTACGGCCTCAATTTCACCTTCAGAGTAGGCTTGCGTCCCGTTCTTTAGAACCGAGTTAACCAGCGAAATCGGCCATCCGATATCCATCAGCTGGACCTTGAGGTCCTCCGCCCCAAAACATTCAGTCAGGATACCTCTGAGGATATCAAGTGCCGATCCAGTCGATCCAGCGTCCAGTCCATCCAACGCGACCCCGAGTCGCTCAGCCTGGCTCTTCGACAATCTCTTGCCCGGTGCCATCGACCTCCCGTCCTGCCCTAGACCGATCTTACGATCAAACTGATGAACGATACCACCTCTGATCAGGCGGTATCTTCATTCTTTAGTGTGATCGTTCTGTCGACTTGCCTCCAAGAGTGGTTGGGACGGGTACCCCGATCAGCTCAAATGCCTTGCGCTGTGTTGGAGTGGGAATGGAGAGCTTCTCGATCTTTACCCCGCCATCAAATACCACGGTGTTTCTCGTCAGGGTGCCGAGGTGAT
>JAJZCF010000166.1 GCA_021846265.1 Actinomycetes bacterium
GACGTTGTGACCGGCTACGGAGGGACCGGCAGGCAGCCTGGTTCGTCATTCAAGCCCTTTGTACTGATGGCTGCGCTGCAAAAGGGGTATTCGCCATACGACACCATCGACGGAACTGCGCCTTGTACCTTTACCGTCCCGAACACTAAGCCCTACCCGTACATTGCGAATAATGCAGAACCAGGATTTGGCTTGGTGTCAATTCTAAAGGCGACGGCGGACTCGATCAACTGCGCTTATATTAGGTTAGGCATAAAGACCGGGCTTACCAACGTGGTTAACATGGCTCATCTGCTCGGCGTGAAGAGCCCACTGGTTCCACTCCCGTCTATGTCTATCGGTTCCGAAAACGTCAACCCTTTGGAAATGGCGGACGCTTACGCGACTATCGATAACTATGGCGTCTACCATGCTCCACAGTTCATTACTTCGGTGGACGCTTCAAACGGCCAGGTTTTGATTCAAAGGACCAATCCCGGGATCAGAGTGGCTTCGTCTCAAGATGCAAAGGTCACGATCGCAGTTATGGAGCACGTGATTACACAAGGAACCGGTACTGCGGCGCAACTTGGTAGGCCGGCAGCCGGCAAGACCGGAACCACCGACAACTTTACTGACGCATGGTTTAATGGATTTACTCCGCAGTTAGTGACGGCGGTGTGGATGGGCGACCCGGCGGGTTCAGTGCCAATGTTCGACGTTGGGGGCATTCCTGTTTATGGTGGGACTTATCCCACGGAGATTTGGCATGAGTTCATGGCGAAGGCAATGGCGAATCAAACACCTTTAAATTTTGAACCTCCCAACCTGGCGCTTGTTCCACCGGGCCACCTTATCGTGCCGATAGATGCACCGGGATCAATAATTGCCGCCGATGGCACTAGGTCGGCTCCATACGGCTCCAGTGGGGGTACTGTTCCACCACCGACGACGACAACAACAACAACAACGGTCCCCCCACCCACAACAACTACGACAACGACCACTACGGCCTCGTCACCCACAACGGCCGTTCCACCGACGACGACAACAACAACAACGACGGTCCCCCCACCAACGACGGCCGTTCCATTGGTCCCGGGCTGATACCCTCAAGAGTCGGGACTATCAAGACGGAACGAGAATGACCATATCTTACGAAAAGCTCCTCGAATTAGCCAGGCTTGATGACGAAGTGGCCCACAGCGCTGAGCTTCTATTGAGGAGTCCTAAAAGGAAGCTGCTCTCGGAACTGGAAGTGGAACGTTCAGAATCAGAGAGAAGGCTGAAGGTCGTCGATGGCGGGATAGGTGAACTCGAAGAAGAGTCGAGCGAACTTTCGTCGGAGTCAGAGTTAATCTCTAAGAAGCTGTCGGAGCTCGAGTCCGCCGAAAAGAAGGGTCTTGGCATCTCCCACCGGAACGTCGAAGTTCTTGCTCATGAGATTGAAGTTTTGCACAACCGGGCCGAGGAAATAGAGCTCCGTCAGCTTGAGATCATGGAGTCATTCGAGGATCTGAGCGCCAAAAAGGAGGAGCTCGAAAGCGAATTGGCTGAACTGGATTCGGTTTTCCAGAATACAAAAGAGGAGCACGATTCGGAAGTAATTGGATCTCGGAGCCTTGTGGAAGGCCTGGAAAAAGAACGTTCTGACCTGGTCCGCGAGTTACCTGACGAATTTTTGCCGATCTACAATAAGTTGAGGAATGCCAAACTTGGCAGGGCATTTGCCTATGTCATGAAGGGCGTGTGCCTGGGATGCAGGGTCAAGGTTTCACCACTGGAGTTAACTAGGCTCAAGCAGTCTAAGGATTTGCCTCCAGAAATGTTACCGAGATGCCAGGAGTGCGACCGGATCATGCTACTGCCGTAGCGATGCGTGCTTCACGATAGTGGTATTTGTCAGATGGCTTGAGAAATGATGCGCTGCTCTAAAGAATCCGGCGGGGGAATAGCCATCTTCTCTGGATATTGTTGCTGAGTTGGCCTGTAGGCGGGGTTCTGTCCAGCCGCACTGCGGCTTGTGTGGTCATCCATCTATGCAGCCCACCAGGAGGTGCACCGGAGGTCCGGTGCGAACGAGCAGTCCATCCTCCTATTCGGCCTTGCTCCGGATGGGGTTTACCAAGCCATTGAAGTCGCCTTCAATGCTGGTGCGCTCTTGCCGCACCTTTTCACCCTTGCTCCCTTAGGAGCGGTCTACTTTCTGTTGCACTTTCCGTCGAGTCGCCTCGCCTGGCCGTTAGCCAGCATCCTGCCCTGTGGAGCCCCGACCTTCCTCAGATCGCACTTGGCGACCCGCGACCACCCGGCCAACTCAGCTAAGCCAGTCTAATTCGGCAAATGCTATGTCAGTTCCGAACACATAGCGTGAGAATCCTACCCAACGCATAAATTATTGCTAAATCTCACCTATAGTGGCTGCCGATAGATGAATTGTGGGGATTTGCAAATGAACAGGGCTAAAAAAGGCAGGGACACGTTTGGTTCGGCCAAGCCCGAAGATGCCGTTTCTATCTTTCGAGAAGATCCGGCATTTTTAGATGCTTTTGTAGCGGAGACTCATCCCCAGTTAGTTCGATATCTGAGAGCCTGGTCTGTGAATGACGCCGAAGATGTTGCTCAGGAAGCATGGATTGGATTTGCACGAGCACTCAGCAGCTTCGAAGGTGATTTTTCAGGTTTGAAACCGCTGGTTTTTTTTATAGCCCGCCGACGGGTAATAGATGAGATGCGCAAGTCTTCAAGAAGGCCACAGACTCAAGATTTTGATTGCGAGCCTGCTATGAATTTTGACGCCACAACTCAGGGTGCCGAGTATGACCTTTCGTTGGACAGTGCTCTCGCCCTCATAAGGACGCTTCCCGGGGTTCAGGCCGAGATTGTGGCCCTGAGGGTGATTGCCGACTTATCGCCATCTCAAGTGGCTCAGCACATTGGTCGCTCGGAGGGATATGTAAGAGTCAATTATTTTCGGGCGATTCAGAAGCTGGCGGAGTTGTCGAACGCTCGTGAGCTGGTCAATCCCGATGCTAACGAAGATCGGAAAAAATCTTTTAGCGAGCGTAACAAAACCTACAGCGTTGGCGATTTAGAAGGTATTCAGGCGTGATTGGGTTTAGGGGTTTCAATTGATTCGGCGGGATTCAAAAACAGAGTTTGCGGGATGGGAGGATGCAGATCAGCATCTCCGGCTTCCGAACTCAAATCAAATCCTTGTTGAAAATATGCGAAACATTCTTGCCGCTCCGGGAACGGAGTCAGAGCTCTCGGGCTCTGAAATGATCCTAGCCTCGATCCGCAAGGAGTTTGGATCCTTGTCGGGCAATGTTCCACCAAGCTGGAGGAGATCGATGAAGACGAGGCTATTTACCACGAAGGCAGCCGCTGCCGCTCTTACTACAGTTCTGCTGACCGGAGGCGCAGCTGCCGCGGCGACAGGGTCACTTCCACTTGGGCTACAACAACTTGTTAGCTCGACTGCGAAGGTAGTGGGGGTATCGGTGCCGTCGTCGACGCAAGTCACGACTGCAACAACCGTCGCTCCAACGACAACCGTCGCTCCAACGACAACCGTCGCCCCAACAACAACCGTCGCTCCAACGACAACCGTCGCCCCAACAACAACCGTCGCCCCAACGACAACAGTCGCCCCAACGACAACAGTCGCCCCAACGTTGGTCGTAGCCTCTCCGCCAAAAACAGAGACACCGGAAGGAACGGGCTCCACGACATGCTCAACCACCCAGACTGGAACCAACTCGACTCAGAGTTGCGCTACTTCCAACTCCTCTGGCGGCGACTCGACAACTACCACGAGCGCAAATAGCTCAGACTCTTCTAAGACAACTACTAGTGGTGGTTCCGATGGTGGATCCACATCCGGAGGTGACAATTAGCAGACCAGCTCCTCTCAAAATTAGAACCTTTTACCATAAGATGGGCACTGCTTGAGGCAGTGCCCATCTTTTATGCCCATCTTCGAATGGGCTTGGCATGTCTTGAACTACTTAAGCGTAAACCGGGTGGTCGACGTCGGCATGACTTGGCAAAGTTACGCCAGCTAGCTTTGCGTAAGGTTCTATTTGAAGGGGTAACGATCCTACGCACAAGTATCGACTAACGGACAAAGGGACGATCTGGTACGCCAGCTTGAGCTTTTAGAGATATTTTTAGCCTTAAATGGCTGGGCATACGAAGTAAT